>JAMPYD010000243.1 GCA_023700845.1 Elusimicrobiota bacterium
GCGACCGGCACGCCGCAGGCGGCGGCCTCGATCAGCACCGAGCCCATGCCCTCGCCCCACGACGATTGGACGTAGATGTCGAGCGCCTTGAGCAGCGGCGCCGGGTCCTCGCGATGGCCGAGCAGGATCACCTTCCCCAGCAGGCCCATGCGCTTGATGCTCTCGAACAGGCTGTGCTCCTCGGGTCCGCGGCCGGCGATGAGGAACTTCACCTTCGGACGCTGGAGCAGGACGATCACCGCGGCGGCGAGCAGGGCGGCGTGGTCCTTGTGCGGCACCAGGGCGGCGAGGTTGCCGATGAGCAGGGCGTCGGGGGGGAAGTTGAACTCCGCGGCGAGCTCGCGGCGGAACGCGGCGCGGGCCTCGGGCGTCGGCGGGGCGAAGCGCGCGGGATCGACGCCGGCCCAACGGCTCTCCTCCGCGGTCGCGGGCAGGCCGTCGGGGATCACGGCGAGGCGGGACGCGGGCGTCCCCGCCGCCTTCATGATGTCGGCGATGGCGCCCGAGACGCAGACGACCTTGCCCGCGGCGCCGTACTTCCAGCGGGCGCTGAGGCCGCTCACCGGGAAGTCCACGCGCCGGTGGGCGACGACGGGCAGGCCGGCCCACGCGGCCAGCGCGGCGGTCCCGGCGGCGTGGCCGGTGTGGGCGTGGACGATCCCGCCGTCGGAGCGCGCGCGCAGGACGACGGCCGCCGACGCGCGGGCCGTCTCGAAGCCCTGGCGCCGGGCCTCGGCCTCGAGCTCTCCGCCGCGGCGGGCGCAGACGACGTTGCGCCGGCCGCGGGCGCGCAGGGCGGCCGCGAGGTAGAGGAGCTGGCGCTCCCCGCCGCGCAGGCCCGGCTCGGCGTCAAGATGGTAGATGGGCCGCGGCTTCATCATAAACCTTTTGGGTCGCCTCGTAAAAAACGTCCAGGCCGAACTCCCGCTCCCAGCGCTCGCGCCCGGCGCGGCCGAGCGCCTCGGCCTTGGCCGGGTCCTTGAGAAGCGAGGACAGCGCCTCGGCGAGCGCGCCGGAATCTCCGGGCGGCACGAGCAGGCCGGTGACGCCGTCCTCGACGAGGTCGGGAAGGCCTCCGACGCGGGACGCGATCACCGCGCGCCCCATGGCCATCCACTCGAGCGCCGCGCGGGACACCGCCTCGGAGCCGACGGACGGAACCACGCCGACGCGGCATCCGGACATGAACGCCCATTTGTCGGCGACCCGTCCGGGGAACTCAACGACGCCCTCGAGCCCGGCGGGCTTGAGCTGCCAGCGCAGGCGCTCGAGCAGGCGGCCCTCGCCGGCGCAGCGCACGCGCAGGCCGGGCACCGAGCCCTTCAGGCGCGCGGCCGCGTCGAGGAGCAGCTCGTGGCCCTTGACCGGGTCGAAGCGCGCGAGCATGCCGGCGACGGGGGCGTCCGCGAGCGCGGGCGCCGCGGCGGGCCCTTCGATGCCCTGCGCGACGCGGGCGACGCGGGCGGCCGGGAACGCGGCGCGCAGCGCGGACTCGAGGACGCGGTTGACCGCGATGAAGGCGCCGGTGCGCTCGGCCGCGAAGCGCGCGAGCGCCCCGCCTTTCGGCGGGCGGGCGTCGCCGCGGGTGCGCACGACGGCGCAGGGCAGCTTCGCCGCGATCACGAGCGCGGTCGTGTGCGCTGAGCCGGTATGGGCGTTGATGACGCGGGGGGCGAACGCGGCCGCCTCGCGGCGCTGCGAGGGCCATGTCAGAAGGCCGGCGGGGCCGCCCTCCCAGCCGCGCACCGAGAGGCCGAGGCGGCGCGCCTCGGTCAGCACCGGGGAGTCGGCCCGGCCCCAGAACTCGACGCGGTGGCCGCCGCGCGCCTGCCGGGAGGCGAGCGTCAGCGCGTAGTGGGCGATGCCCGAGTCCCAGGGCTCGTCCTCGATGTGGATGATGTTCAAGAGGCGCTCCGCGCCCCGGCGGCGGGGGCTTGGGCCTTCAGGAGCTCCCGGCAGGCGGCGTGCACGCGGTCCACGGTCAGCAGGCGCATGCACAGGAAGTGGCCCTCGGGGCATTCGCGCGCGCCGTGCAGGCCGCACGGGCGGCAGGCCAGGTCAGCCTCGACGACGCGGTGGCCCGGGCCGTACGGGAAGAAGCCGAGCTCGCGCGTGGTCGCGCCGAAGATCGCGACGACCGGCACGCCCGCCGCCGCGGCGAGGTGCATCGGGCCCGAGTCGTTGGTCACGAACACGGACAGACGTCCCATCAGCGCCTTCAGGTCCTCGAGATCGGTCTTGCCGACGAGGTCGAGGGCGCCGCACTCGCGCGCGATGCTCGCGCCGAGGGCCTTGTCGTCGGGGCCGCCGACGAGCACCGGCGTGATGCCGTCGGCCTTGAGGCGGACGCACAGCTCGGCGAAGCGCTCCGGCAGCCAGCGCTTGGTGGCCCAGGCCGAGCCCGGATGGACGCCCGCGAGCGGGCCGGAGGGAAGGAGCGCGGACAGCTTCGCGCTCACCGCGGGCGGCGCCACGTACCGGGACTCGCCGGAGGACGGGGCCCCCGCGGCGCCGAGAGGCAAGGTCAAGGACAGGTTGCGCTCCAGGTCGTGCATGTCCCAGGAGAACGGGACGGCGTCGGTGAGCAGGAAGCGGCCCGCCGAGGAGTCGAAGCCGATCCGGCGCGGCATGCCGGACAGGCGCGCGATCAGCGCGGAGCGGAAGGAGCGGTGGGGGATGACGGCGAGGTCGAAGCCGCGGGAGCGCAGCTCCGCCGCGATGGCCCAGGGGCCCGCGAGGCCGCCGTGCCGCCCGCGCTTGTCGTCGATGAGGACCTCGTCCACCCAGGGCGTGCCGCGGAAGATGTCCGCGGTCTTGGCCAAGGTCAGCACGGTCACGGTCGCGCCCGGCAGGACCTCCTTGAGGCGGCGCAGGAGGGGCAAGGTCAGAAGGCTGTCGCCGAGGAAGGCGGTCTGCATGACGAGGACCTTCTTGAAGCCCGGCGCGCCGCCGGCGCGGGGGACGCCCCACGCCGCGAGCGCGTCGTGGTACCGGTCGACCGTGTGGCGCAGCAGGCCGGGGGTCGAGATCCGGAGGGCGACGAACAGCCGCCGGCCCAGGGCGTTCTTGCGGTAGGCCGCCGTGTTCGGCACCCGGGCCAAGGTCCGGATCAGGAACGAGCGCAGGTTGCCGTGAAGGTCGAGCAGGTGGGTGAATCCGCGCTCCTTGATGAGGCTCAGGGCGGGGGCGATGCCGGTAAAGGGGACGACCTCGTCCACGCCAGGGTGGCCCTTGAGGGCGGCCGCGAACTGGGGTTTGACGAGGACCGTGACCCGGCAGTCGGGCCAATGGGCTTTTAAGGACTGATAGACCGGCCCGGTCAAAACGACGTCACCGAGGCTGGAAAGCCGAATAACGAGGATTTTGGGCGACAACCATGATTATATCATTTCGCCCGACAGCCTGGGATTACTGAGGTTTTGGCTCGAGTTTCGAGAGACGGCCTTCGTGTTCGACGAGCATATTACCTTGAAAACGGAACCACCGTTCGAACGACTCCATCTGACGGGTCATCCCGTCGAGCACGGCCTGAAAACGGTCGAACTTGCCCCCTAATCCCTTGAGTTCGGACACGTCACGCTTGATCTCAAAGACGTCGCCCTCGAGGCGCGCCGCGGCGGCCGCGATGCGGGTCACCTTCTCGTCCGTCTTGAAGACCTGTTCTTTGAGCTCGATGAAATCCTTCATGGTCGGTGCGTCGCCGGGTTCGAATGGCGCTTCGTTCATTTTAACCTCCGATCGATCCTGGGACAAGGGTCCTAAGTCCCATTACTATACGATCGAAGGCCCGAAAAAGTTCCCTCAACAGAGCGGGGTCAAGGCGGCGGAACGGGAGTTGGGCTTAAGGTTTTTTCAGGCGCTCGGCGAGCACGTCGAGCGCCTTGCGCGTCTCATCGAGAGAGGCCTTCGCCGCGACCGGTCCGGTGGCCGCGGCCCGGCGGGCCTTGTCGTAGGCGCCGGCGGCCTCCTCGTAAGCGGAGGAATGGCGCCGGAACTCGTCGGCGCGGTTGCAGGCCCGGTCGGCGTCCTGGAACAAAAGGCGGGTGAGGCCGCGCAGCCATTCGAGCTTCTCCCAGGCGCGGGTCCGGGCGGCGGCGCGCGGCTCCTGACTGAGGGCGCCCAGGCGCGCCTTGGCCTCGGCCGCGGCCGGGGTCAGCTCCCCGGCGCGCGCGATCGTCCCGGCCGCCGCGGAGGAGATTTCGACGAGGGGGGCGAGGGCGTCGAGGCGGCGCTCCTTCATGTCGAGGCTCCGCGCGGCCATCCCGGCGAGGGCCTCCTCGAGCGGCCCGAGGGCCTCGGCGGCGGCGCGCAGGCCGCCGGACGCCCGGGCGAGGAGCGGACGAAGCTTTTGGCGCTCCTCA
>JAMPYD010000244.1 GCA_023700845.1 Elusimicrobiota bacterium
CGACCGGAAGGAGGAGGTCTCCCGACTTTCTCAGACCTTTCGCGGCGCGCAGCGGCTAGTGGCGGTGGTTGTCGGCGCCCATGTGCTTCTGGTGGATGACGCCGGCGCGTCCGAGGCGGCCGCCGAACAGGGGCGAGCCGGGCTTGGCCGCGTCGTACAGCGAGACGCGCAGGGGGTCGCCCGGCTTGAGCTCCCACTGGTCGACGACGCGGTCGAGGTCGCCGAAGTTGTGGGCGATCAGCGCCGAGGACTTGAGCAGATCGAGGGGCCCCGCGCTCGCGGCGTAGGCCTTATCCTCGCGCTCCGCCTCGGCGCGCATCGCGTCGAGCACGAGGGTCGACAGCGCGGGGCGCGCCTCGAGGCACGCGGCGTAGGCGCCGACGGCGACGGAGAACCAGGTGCCCTCGTGCGTGGAGAGCCGCCGGGGGCCGGAGCCGGTGATCTTGGCCGTGACGGGGGCGTAGTCCCAGGAGAGCGACTCGAGGACGAGCTTGGCCTGCTCCTCGACGAGGCCGGGCTGGACGTCCTGCCAGTGCTTCCAGCGGATGCCGTTGTCCACGTCGGTCGGCACGAAGCTGCCGGCGGTGGCCCAGTGGGCGGACAGGCACAGCTCGTAGTACTCCAGGGCGTTGAGCTCGCGCCCGTCGTAGGCGCGCAGGACGCGGAGGTAGCGATGGGCGGGGCCCTCGGGCTCGGGGCCGGCGAACAGGAACGGGGCCGCCATGCGGACCTGCTCGATGAGCAAGGACGGGGCGATGGACACTAGAAATGGCTGGCGGCTTCGGCGAGGAGGGGCAGGGCGGCGTCTTTCGCGGTCACGATCGCCTCGGCCGGGGACACCGGCCAGCGGATGGCGAGGGCGGGGTCGTTCCAGCGGATGCCGGCGTCGACGTCCTTGCTCCAGTAGCCGGTGACCTTGTAGGAGACGTCGGCGGTCTCCGACAGGGCGCAGAACCCGTGCGCGAAGCCGGCGGGGACCCAGAACATGCGGTTGCCGGAGTCGTCGAGCTCGATCCCGGCCGACTTCCCGTAGGTCGGAGACGCGCGGCGGAGGTCGACGACGGCGTCGAAGATCCGGCCGCGCGCGCAGCGGACGAGCTTGCCGATCGCCTTCGGGGGAATTTGGTAATGGAGGCCGCGCACGACGCCCTTCTTCGAGCGCGAGAGGTTGTCCTGCACGAGCGGCGGCAGGCCGGCCGCGGCCCAGTCGTCGGCGCGGAAGGCCTCGAAGAAGAATCCGCGCTCGTCCGGGAAGAAGGGGCCTTCGACGACGAGCAGGCCGTCGATCCCGCCGTAGGGCTTGAAGGAGAGGGGCATGCCGACATCTTACCGATTTCCGGGGCGGCGCGTCACGCCCGGCCTCAGATCTCGAGCTGGTAGCCGCCGCGGGTGGTGGTGAGGCGGTAGGCCTCGGCGCCGAGGTCCTCGCGCAGGCGCTGGATGGTTTTCTCGAGGTCGTTCTTGGCGCCGTCGCGTCCCCAGACCTTGAGCAGAAGGTCCTCCCAGGGGACCTCGCCCTCGCTCTGGAGGAGGTGGAAGAGCACCGCGAAGCGCTTCGGCGCGAGGTTCGAGATCAAGGTGCCGCCGATCCAGACGGATTTCGCCTCGGGGATGATCCGGAAGACGCCGCGCTTGGTCACGACGAAGGGGGGCTTGGACTTGCGGCCGGCGAGGACGCGCCGGATGGCGCCGAGGAGCTCCTCGAAGCGGACGGGCTTGCGCAGGTATTCGACCGCCCCGAGGGCCTTGATCTCCGCTTCGAAGAATCCCGCGGCGGCGGGGTAGGCGGTCAGCACGATGATCGGGATGTCCCGAGTCGCCGGGTTTTTCATCAGGAGCTTGACGACCTCCGCCCCGTTGAGGCCGGGCAGCATCATGTCGAGGAGGATCAGATCGGGGTTGAGGGTCAGCGCTTTTTCGTGCCCCTCGGGGCCGGTGAACGCGTAATGCACCTCGAAGCCTTGGTTGCGCAGGGCGCAGGCGATCAGGTGCTGGAAGTCGGGATCGTCTTCGACGCTCAGTATGCGGGGCATCGGCATGGACAGTATGAGGGAAGGCGCGGCCCCGCGCCCCCAAACTATGAGTGAACTTACAGGGGCTGAGGGGCGATCTGGCAGGCTTCGAGGGCGTCCAGCAGGGCCGCCTCCTCGAAGGGCTTCAGCAGGAGGCGGGCCACGCCCTCGGCCTTGGCCCGGCGTCCCAGGTCGGGGGACAGCCACGCCGTCATGATGATCACCTTCGTGTCCCGGGTGCGGGGATCCTCGCGCAGGCGCTCGCACAGGCGCCAGCCGTCGAAGCCCGGCATCGCGAGGTCGATCAGGGCGATGTCGGGGCGCAGGCGCAGGGCGCTCGCCAGCCCCGCGGCGCCGTCATAGGCGACCGAGACGTCGTAGAGGCCCGAGGCGGCCAGGCGCAGGGCCAGCGGCCTGACGAGGTCGCGCTCGTCGTCGACGATCAGGAGGCGCTTAAGCGGCGGGCTGGGCATGGGGGGTATCCTCCCGCGGCGGGGGCGCCGTGCGCGAAGTCAGGGGGAGCGTGAACCGGAAACAGGCGCCGCGGCTCGGGGCGTTGCCGGCCCAGATGCGGCCTCCGTTGAGCGTCATGATCTCGCGCGAGATCGCCAGGCCGAGCCCGGTTCCCTTGTAGCCCTCGCCGCCCCGCGCCCGGTCGAGCTGGACGAATTTGTCGAACAGCTCGCCGATCCTCTCGACCGGGATGCCGGGGCCGTCGTCGGTGACGCTGATCTCCACCTCCTCCTCCGTCGCCTCGGCGCGCACCGTCACGCGCCCGCGGGCGTAGCGCAGGGCGTTGTCGAGGAGGTTGCCGAGCACCTGCGCGATCATGTCCGGGTCCACGCGCACGCTCGGCAGGGTCTTCGGAAGGTCGAGGCGCAGGGTGACGCGGCGCCCCCGGCTGGCCATGCGCACGCCCTGGCAGACGTCCTCGATGAGCGCCAGAGGATCGAGCGGCTGGCGGTTGATGCGCGCGCGGCGGGATTCGAGGCGCGTGAGGTCGAGGAAGTTGTTGAGCAGGCGCGTCAGGCGGCTGATGTGGCGGTCGGCGGTGAGGATCATGTCGTTCTGGTCCGCGGTCAGCGGTCCGGCGAGATGATCCCGCAGGGTGCCGATGACGGCCTTCACCACGCTCAGCGGGGTGCGCAGCTCGTGGGAGACGGTGCTCAGGAGCTCGTCCTTGAGCTTGTCGGTGTGGCGGCGCTCGCGCACCTCGGCGCGGACCTGCTCGAGCTTCTTGAGGTCGGACACGTCCCGGATCGCGACGACCCACGCCGGGTAGCCCTTCCACTCGAGCTCCCCGGCGCGGATTTCGGCGCTCACCTCCTCGTCCTCGCGGCCGGGCAGCTTCACGATCACGGGCTGCCCCGGCGTCAGCTCGTAGTCGAACAGGCGGCCCACGAACTGCTCCCGCTTGCGGCCGAACAGCGCCAGCGCCGCCGCGTTGGCGTAGCGCACCATGCGGGCGCGGTCGACGATCACCATCCCGTCGGGGGCGCCCTCGACGAGGCGCTCCATCTGTCGGTGCACGCGGTCGCGGGCGAGGGCGAAGCCGATCGCGTGCCGCAGGCGCCCGGAATCGAGCTTGCTCTTCGACAGGAAGTCCTGGGCGCCGTGGCCGATCGCGTCGAGCCCCGCGGCGTCCTGGTCCAGGTTCGTCAGGACGACGACGGGCAGGCTCGGGGCCTTCGCCCGCACCTTGATCAACGTGTCGAGCCCCCGGCTGTCCGGGAGCATCAGGTCGAGCAGGACGATGTCGTACTCCTGGCGGGACAGCAGGTCGAGGCCGCCCTGGAGGCTGACGGTCGTCTCGAGCACGTATTTCACGTTCTCGCCGCAGGCCTCGTCGATGAAAACGTTCATCAGCATCGTGTAGTCGGGATCGTCTTCGATGAGCAGGACTCTGACTCTCTGTTCCATATAAATCTCCCTCAGACCGCGGCGCGCGCCAGCGCCGTCTCCCCGCCGCGCGGCGCCGACGCCGCCGGAAAGCCGATCGTGAACCGAGTCCCCCGGCCCGGGGCGCTCTCCACCGCGATGGTGCCGCCGCGGCGCTCGACGATCCGGCGGCAGATCGCGAGCCCCATGCCGCTGCCCGGAAATTCCTGGCGGCCGTGGAGCCTCTGGAACGGCTGGAAGAGGCGGCCGGCGAACTTCATGTCGAAGCCCACGCCGTCGTCCTCGACGACGAGCTCGCTGCGCCCGTCGGCGGCGGCCCGTCCGCTCAGGCGGACGGAAGGGGCGCGTCCGGGGGGGGTGAACTTCAGCGCGTTGACGAGCAGGTTCTGCAGCAGCTGCCGCATCTGCTGCGGGTCGCCCTGCACCGTGGGCAGGCCGCCGAC
>JAMPYD010000245.1 GCA_023700845.1 Elusimicrobiota bacterium
GAGCATCGCGCCGCGCTCGAGCAGGGCGGTGGACGGGCCCGGGACGGCGGGGCGCGGGGCGGACTCCGCGGACGGAGCGGAGGCCAGCGCCCCGCCCAGGGCCGAGCGCACGCGCACGATCAGACCCGAGGGCGACAGGTCGAGGGCGAGCGGCCGCGGGGCGCCGAGAACCGGAAGCGGCACGGCGGCGGCGGACGCCGGGGCCCGGGCGCCGGCGAGCTCGCCGTTGGGCGCGGCGGAGCGGAACATCACGACGGCGGCGCGGCCCCCGGAGGCGGCTCCCGCGGCGGCCGGCACGGACGCGACGGCGTCGTGCAGGGCCTCCCCCTCGGGAGCGTAGGACGGGCGGCTCAAAGTCCGCGCGTGGCCGGCGCCGAACGCGGCGCCCGCGTCGGGAGCGCCGTAACGCGCGCCGGGACCGAAGGCGCCTCCCGAGAGGACGGTCGCCGCGACGGCGGGCCCGCCGTCCGCCGGGAACGAGGGCTCCTCCAGGACGCCGCGGCCCTTCTCGTCGCTTTGGTCGAAGAAGCTCCGTCCGAGGCCGGCGGCCTTCTCCGGCCGCGCGTGCTCGAGCGACGAGGTCTCGACGAGCGGAGACTCCGGCGCGTCGACGGCGCGATCGCCCGAGAGGGATGCTCGGCCGCCGGGCGCCTCGGCGGCCGGCGTGCGGTCGGGGGAGAGCGCCAGGGACGGGGACCCGGGCGAGACCTTGCCGGGAAGGGCCGGGGTCCGGTCGGAGGCGCGGCCGGGCTGAGCCGCGTCGCGTCCCGGCGCGGGACGGACGGCGCCGGCCTCGGGACGCACCGAGGCCGCGGCCGCCGCCGCCGTTTCCCCGACGAAGTGCCTCACCGGAGAGAAGAGCCCGGGCACGGGCGCGGGCAGGGCCGGCAGGGACCCGCGCAGATCCGCGGCGGAGCCCAACGACGGGGCGCCGAGGCCGGCGCCGCCGGGCGCCGCGACGGGAACGGCCGGCGCGGAAGGACCGGCCGGGGCGACGCCGCTCTCGACGGGCATGACGACGCCCGCCCGGACGGGCGAAACCAGAAGCGCCAGCGCGAATAACGCGTTCACGGCCCGAGTGTAGCACAATGATCGCGAAATAATCTTCCGAAAAAAGAACGATTTTTTCGTCTTTTTTTCATAGGACCTAGGGCCCAGGGACGACGGGACCAAAGGGCCTAGACGGCGGGCGCGGAGGGCGGCGGGGAGGAGCGGCGCAGCCAGTGCCACAGGGCGCTCGCCAGGGCGCCGAGGAAGGCCAGCGCCAGCATCCAGGCCCAGAACATCGGGTTCGGGCCGTACGGCGGGCGCGGGTTGGTCGGGTCGTTGGGATTCGGGTTGCTGCGGGCCTCCTCGAGCAGGCGCAGGTAGCGGTCCCAGAAGGCGATGCGGTCCTTGAGGTCCTTGATGTCGGCCTTCAGCGCCGTGATGCGCCGCTCGAGCTCGAGCTGCTCGCCGATGCGCTGGGAGAGCTGATGCCAGCGCAGGCGCAGGCTCTCCTGCTCGGTGCGCGCCCGGTCGCGCTCGGTCAAGGCTCCCGCGGTCGCCTTCTCCGCCTCCGCCAGCTCGGCCTCGATCTTGGCGCGCTCCGCGCGCGTCCGCGCCAGCAGCTGCTCGGGGTCCTCGCCGGCCAGAGCGTCGAACGCCTTGGCCTGGCGGCCGAACTCGTCGGCGCCGGGGCGGATGCGCACGCGGCGCTCGACCTGATCGACGAACAGGTGCCCGGGGGTGGCGGAGGTCACGACGTCGCCGGAGCGGCCTTCGGCGCCGGCGCCGCCCGACATCGGATCCGCGGCGATCGATCCGTCGGCGAGACGCCGGGTGATCGCGTCGCGCCCGAACTCGGCCGTGCGCGTGGACTCCTGGTACCAGCCCTCGCGGCCGCGGCGGGTCTCGAGGACCACCTGCTCGACGCCGCCCTTGAAGCGGGAGAGCGTGCGCACGCGCGCCGCGTCGAGGTCCTCGGCGGCGTGCTTGACCTGACGCTGCAGGGACTGGCGGCCGAGGTGGATGTCCTTCTTGTCGTCGTTCTTCGCGTCGAGGTTCTGGCTCCAGCGGCCCTTCTCGTCGACCCTCGCGCCCAGGTCCTTATCCCACAGGCCCTCGCCCGGCCGCAGGGCGGAGTCGATGCGCACCTTGTCGGGGAACTGGCTCGGGTCGTAGAAGCGGTCGGCCGGGTCGGGGAGGAGATTCAGGATGTCCACGGCGCCCAGCACGCTGCGGAAGAAGCCGTGATCCTCGGTCGCGCCGCCCTCGGTCTTGTACATATAGGCGCGTCCCAGGTAGTGGTGCTGGCGCGGGTCGCGGCCGGCGAACTCGGCCGGGATGCCGGCGACGCCGCGCGGAATCTCGAGCGCGATGTTGCCCCAGTTGAACGGGAGGTACGACCAGTGCTTCGCCTTCCACAGCGCCGACTGCGCGCCGCTGAGACGGTCTATCAGGTAGTTCTCGCCGAGCAGAACGGGCAGCGCCCCCTCTTCGTAATGGCTGAAGCGGACCTTGGTCAGGGCCTCGTCGCCGTCCGCGCCGAGCTTGTCGCCGCCGGCGCGGTATGACATGAGCTTCCAGCCCTTGAAGGCGTCGTCGACGGCCTGCTCGCTCGTGTAGTCGCTGACGAGGCGGCCCTCCGCGTCGACGACGGCGGCGAGAAGCGGGCCGGCGATCGTCCGGACGGCCGGGCCGTCCAGCGACGGGTCGAGGTTCGTGCCGTTTTGCGTCCCGCGCGCGGCGGGCGCGGCGACGTTGACGAGGAACTTCTGCGAATCGAGGCCGAGGGCCAGGTCCGCCGTGCGGTGCAGCGTCCAGGACCCGGACCGCTTGAGCGTGGTCTCCGCGTCCCCGACCGCCTTGGCCGCGTTGATCGCGCGCGCCTGGGCGAGCTTGAGCTTCGAGGTCGCCTCGGTGAAAACCTTGGCGGCGGCGTCCATCGCCTTGATCTCGGCCGCGTAGGCCTCATGCGCGTTCTCGATCGCGTCCTGGCGGGCGGCGCTGTTCGCCTTCGGAATCTTGCTCAGCTTGGGCTCGGCGACGCGGCGGTCGAGCTCGGCCTTGAAGGTCAGCGCGCCCTCGTCGAGGCCCGCCTCCTTCATCGCCTCGCGCAGCTCGCCGCGCAGGCGGCCCTGGGCCGCCAGGTAGGACCCGCCGCGCCCGTCGGCGGCGGACTTGGCGGCCTCGGCCTCGGTCTTGCGCGCGGCCTCCTCGGCCCGGGCGGTTTCGAGATCGCGGCGGGCCGCCTCGAGGTCGCGCTGCGCGTGATCGTAGGCCTTCCATTGAGCCTCGAAGTCGTCCTTCGTGCGGTAGAGCTGGGCCACCTGGCCGTTCTCGTCCCGCGCGAAGCCGAAGCTGTTCAGCTTGACCTCGATCCAACCGCGGCGGCGCTCGGCGGCCTCCAGGAGGCGCGAGTTCCGGGCGAGCTCGGCCGCGCCCTTGGGCGAGATCATCAGGGTCTTGAACGCCGCGGCCTCCTCGGAGGCCTCGAGGCTCGCCAGGTTCGGGAAGCGGTCGCGGCCCAGGGGCTTGTCGCCCAGGTAAAGCTTCATGACGACCCGCTCCGGCGAGCGCGACAGCGCGTCGAGCGGATGCAGGGCCTTCTGTGACTTGGCGTCCGCCTCGAAGAAGAACACGCGGCCCTCCGAGTGCAGCCCCTCGGGGCCGAAGATCGCCTTGAAGTCCCAGCCCATGGCCTTCTTGTCGGCGCCGCCCGGCGCGACGAAGTCCTTCGTCTTCATCAGCTCCTGCAGCTCCGCGAGGCCGGCGTTCGCGACGTACTTCGTGTCGGCCGCCCGGCGAGCGGCGTCGGCGACATCGGCGCCGCCGATCACCTCGAATCTGCCCGTGGTCTCGAGCCCGGTCTTGGGATCCTTGGGCCGGTCGATGAAGTAGCCTTCCTTGCCCGTCTTGGGGTCCACGCGCGTGATGATCGCGCCGAGGTCGCCCGGATTTTTCTTGCCGTCCTCGATCATCTTCTCCACCGTCGCCGCGGTCATCCAATCGGCGACGGTCCAGGTGCGCCGGCCCTCGGAGTCGAGGCGGGTCACCGCGTAGAGAGGCTGCAGGCCGGGGCCGACCTTGCCCGAGGTCCAGCGCTCGCGCGTCTCCCGCAGGCGCGACAGCGCCTCGGCGATCGGGTCGATGCGGGCCGGGGTCTGCCGCGTCCAGCGCGCGGCGCGCAGGCGGGACTCCTCGAGCATGATCAGAGCGTCGAGCGCCCCCATGCCGCGGCCGTGCTTGGCGCGGGCGACGGAGCGGTCCAGGGACTCGGTGATGCCGTACAGGCCGTCGAGCGCGCGGACGACCGCCGGCGACTGCTTGGCGCCGAGCGTGCGCGCCAACTCGGCGTCGAAGGCGCCC
>JAMPYD010000246.1 GCA_023700845.1 Elusimicrobiota bacterium
AGCGCAGGAAGCCGAACCCGTCGGGCAGGATCTCGAGGACGCCCTCGTCGTAGATCATGCCGTTGGCCTTGAGCTGGCCCTCGACGATCTTCGCGATCAGCTCCTGCTTCTTCAGGCCGCTGAGGCCCTCGAGCTTGAGCTCCTTGGCGATCGCGTTCAATTCGGCCATGGTCTTCTTGGCCATCTCGGCCGTCTCGAGCGGCTTGAGCGCCGCGGCGGCGGCGGCGGTCGGGACCGGCGCCGGGGTTTTGGGGGTTTCGGTCATAGGTTTAGTCGTGGTTTCCATGGGGGAGTCCTCCAAGAAGGAGCGTCAAGCCTTCGTGGTAAGCATTAATTTCTGTTTTTAAATTCTCGACGGTTCTGTCGTTGTTTATCGTAACGTCGGCGAATTTCCGTTTCTGATCCAAGGGTAATTGGGATTTTACTCGCAGCCGTGCTTCCCGAGAGGTCAAGCCATCTCGTTTGATGATCCGTTGGAGCTGTTTTTGCGGCTTGCACGCGATCACCATCGTCGCGTCGAAGTTCTTCTGAAGGTTCTTTTCAAAGAGCAGCGGGACATCCACGACGACAAGTCCTTTCAACTTACCGACGAGCCGCTTCATTTCTTTCAAGATCAACGGGTGGGTGGCTCGCTCCAGGCCCGCTTTCGCGCGCTTATCGCTGAAGATCACCCGCCCCAGGAGCGCCCGGTCGATCGTGCCGTCTCCGCGCAGTATGCACCCGCCGAAATTCTTCACGATGGCCTTATAGCCTTCCCGTCCCGGCTTCGCCTGCTCCTTCGCGATCTGATCGAGGCACACCGTCGCGGCGCCGAGGCTTTCGAACGCCTTCAGGGCGGAGGACTTTCCCGTCCCGATCCCGCCGGTCAGGCCCACGACGAAACGCTTCGGCTTCAAGAGAGCTTGTTCCGTTCGGAGTAGCGATGCATGATCCCGCGCTCCTCGTCGGTCAGCGACTCGAGGCCGTCGGAGAGGATCTTGTCGAGGATCCGGTCCACCTCGGCCATGTCGGCGTCCGGCGCGGGCGCCTTCGGCTTGGCCGCGCGGCGCGGGACGGGCCGGGGGGCGGGCGCGTCCTCCTCGTCGGGCTCGGAGGACGACGCGCGGCGCCAGAGGGCCTTGAGCTGGATCTTCGCCACCCACCACCAGCGGATGTACAGGTAGCCGGTGAGCATGCCGCCGAGGTGGGCGAAGCGCGCGACGCCGGGGGTCGAGCCGGTGGCCCCGGCGAAGAACTCGATCGCGCCGAAGAGCAGCGCCATGTGCGCGGCCTTGATCGGGATCAGGAAGTAGAGATAGACGACCGCGTCCGGATACAGCATCGCGAAGGCCACGAGCAGGCCGTACACGGAGCCCGAGGCGCCGATCACCGGGATGCCCGAGTGCGGGGCCAGCGCGAGGTGCGCGGCGGCCGCGCCGAGGCCGCACAGGAAGTAATACTTCAGGAAGTCGCGCTCCCCCCACTGCGACTCGACGGGCATGCCGAACATCCAGAGCGCGAACAGGTTGAAGACGAGATGCCAGATGTTGCCGTGGAGGAAGAGGTAGGTGAGCGGCTGCCAGATCCAGCGGTGGAAGAGCACCTGCTGGGGCACGAGGCCGAAGAGGTTGTGCAGGTCCGGCACGATCAGCCCGGCGACGAAGCCGACGATGTTGGCGATCATCAGGGCCCGGATCGCGGGGGGCAGGCTGCGGAAATCGACGGGGTCGTGGCGGAATACGCGGGTCACTTGAGTTTCTCCATGTCCTGCCAGTTCGGCCCGATCTTGACCTCGGCGACGACGGGCACGCGCAGCGTGAACGCGGCCTCCATCACGCCTTTCACCCATTTGCCGAAGGCGTGGGCCTCTCCCTTCTCGACCTCGAAGACCAATTCGTCGTGGACCTGGAGGAGCATGACCGCGTCTTTCCTGCCTTTGGCGAGCTCCTTGGCGACGTTGATCATCGCGAGCTTGATGATGTCGGCGGACCCGCCCTGGATGGGGGTGTTGCGCGCGGCGCGCTCGGTGAACTGGCGCACGGAGGCGTTCTTGGCCGAGAGCTCGGGCAGCCAGCGCACGCGGCCGAGCAAGGTGCGCACGCAGCCGTCGGCCTTGGCCTGGGCCAGGTTCTTCTCGACCCACGCGGAGACGCCCGGGTAGCGGACGAGATAGTTCTTGATGTAGGCCGAGGCTTCCTGCTGGGAGATGCCGAGCTGGTTCGACAGGCCGAAGGCGGTCTGGCCGTAGACGATGCCGAAGTTGATCGCCTTGGCGGCGCGGCGCTGGTCGGTGGTGACGTCCTTGGGATCGAGGTGGAAGATCTCGGCCGCCGTGCGAAGATGGATGTCCTCGCCTTTCTCGAAGGATTCCATCAGGACGGCGTCCCGCGATTCGTGGGCGAGCACGCGCAGGTCGATCTGCGAGTAGTCGGCGGAGACCAGGACCTTGCCCTTCGGGGCGACGAAGGCGCGGCGGATGCGGCGGCCGGCCTCGGTGCGGATCGGGATGTTCTGCAGGTTCGGGTCGAGGCTCGACAGGCGGCCGGTGACGCTGCCGGTCTGGTCGAAGGTGGTGTGCACCCGGCTCGTCTTCGGGTCCATGCGCTCGAGCAGGCCGCGGACGTAGGTGGACTCGAGCTTGGCGATCTCGCGGTACTCGAGGATCTTGCCGGGCAAGGCGTGCTGGCCGGCGAGCGCCTGGAGCGTCTCCTCGTCGGTCGAGCGTCCGCCCTTGGCGGTCTTATGGAGGACGGGCAGGCCCAGCTTGTCGAACAGGACCTCGCCCAGCTGCTTGGGCGACTGGGCGTTGAGCGGCGCGCCCGCGAGCTCGTCGATCTCCTTCTGGAGGCCTTTGAGGGCCTTCAGGAACTCGACCGAGAGCTCGCGCAGATAATCGGCGTCGGTGAGTATGCCCGCGCGCTCCATGGACAGGAGCACGGACGACAGCGGCATCTCCACGTTCTCGAACAGGTCGAAGACCTTCACCTGCTTCATCTTCTCGACGACGGCCTCGCGGCCGCCGCACAGCGCGGCGCGGGCCAGGACCGCGGCCTCGGCGTCGGCGTCCTTCGGGTCCTTGGCGGCGCCGGGATCGAGGCAGTAGGCGGCGAGCTTGAAGTCGAAGTCGGGCGCGGCGAGGTCGAGGCCGGCGGCGTCGAGGGCGCGGCGGGCGCCCTTGAGGTCCCAGCCGGACTTGAGAGCCTTGCCCGACAGCACGGCCGCGACGGCCTTGTCCTTGGCCGCGTGCTCGTCGAGCACGGCGATGCGCCCGTCCTCGAGGCCCAGGCCCACCCGCACGCGGGACACCGACAGGAGCTCCCCTTCCCCGACGGCGTCGGGGACCGCCAACGCGATGATCGTCTTCGCCTTGGCGAGGTCCTTCGCGATGGCCCGGAACTCGACTTTTTCCACGGCCATGGCCGGCGCGGAGGAGGGACCCTTCACCGGCGCCGCGACGGACGGAGGCAGGGGAGCGCCAAGATCCCGCGCGAGGGTTTTGAATTCGAATTTCTCGAGCCCCGCCGCGAGGACCTTGGGATCGGGGTCTTTGACCTTGCAGTCGTCGACGCTCGCCTCGAGCGGGACCTTTTCATCCAAAGCGATCAGCGCGAGCGCGAGGTCGGCGGTCTTTTCGCCGTCGATGAGGGCCTGGGTCAATTTAGGCGTGAGGGCCTTGTCGCCTTTCTTCGCGGCCGCGATGGCGCCCTTGAACGAGCCGTACGCCTTCAGGAGCTTCACCGCGCCGACGGGGCCCACGCCCTTGAGGCCGGGGACGTTGTCGGAGGAGTCCCCGACGATCGCCAGATAGTCGCGCACGGACGCGGCCGCGATGCCGAACTTCTCCTGGATCTGGGGCTCGTCCATCCACGCGTCCCGCGAGACGTTGAACACGCGGATGCCCGGGCTCACGAGCTGGAGCGCGTCCTTGTCGCCCGTGACGAGCACGACGTCCCAGCCTTCCGCGACGCCCCGGCGGGCCATCGTGGCCATGATGTCGTCGGCCTCGTAGCCGACCTTCTCGATGCAGTGGAAGCCGAGGGCCTCGGTCAGCGGCTTGGCCTGGCCGAGCTGGGCGATGAGGTCGGGGTCGATCTCCTTGCGCGTGGCCTTGTACAGCTCGTAGGCCTTGTGGCGGAAGGTCGCGCCGGGGGTGTCGAAGCAGACGGCGATGCCCTCGGGCTTGTCCCGCTTGAGGATCTGGATCAAGGTGCGCGCGAAGCCGTACAGGGCCCCCACCGGCTCGCCCTTGGAGTTCGTCAGGGGCGGCATGGCGTGGTACGCCCGATGAAGGTAAGCGTGGGCGTCGATCAGGTAAAGGCGGGGTTTCATCGACAGGACGTCGGAGGAACGGCGGAAACGGCTGTTTTAGG
>JAMPYD010000247.1 GCA_023700845.1 Elusimicrobiota bacterium
GCGTCGCTGGCGACGGCGTACACGCGGTTGGTCGGCACGCCCGAGGCGTTGACGAGTCCCGGGGCGAACCACACGCTGGGGTTGCCCCACGCCGCGTCGGGAGCGAGGGAGGTGAAGGGGAGGATGTCGGCCTTGTCCGTCCAGGCGCCGGCCTCGTCGGTCGCCCTCCAGTCCCGGCCGTCCAGGGAGAAGCGCCAGACCGAGCTGTCGGGGTTGGTCGCCTTGAAGAAGCTCCAATAGCCCTTGCCCGGGATGTAGATGACGTTGCGCTGGCCCACGTAGGCGGTGCTGGCCCCGTTGTCGCCGATGACCCTTTCCGCCGCGCGGCCCCGAACCGGCGAAAGCGCCGCCGCGGCCGCGAGGGCCAAGGTCCCCAGGATGCGGCTCAGGGATCGGTCAGCCATCGATCTTCTTCAGGGCCTCTTTCGCGGCGTTCTTCAGCGGGACGCTGTGGTCATGCGTCATGAGCTTGAGCGCGGGCGCCGCCTCTTTGGCGCCCCGCCCGACCTTGCCGAGGGCCTGAGCCGCGTTCAACCGGACCGACGGCTCGGCGTCCTTCAGCGCGGCGGTCAGGGCCGGCACGGCGCCGTGAGCCTTGGGACCGATCTGGCCCAAGGCCGCCGCGGCGTACTGGCGGACCGTCTTATCGGCGTCCTTCAGAGCTTCCGAGAGGGCCGGGACGCGGTCCGCGGTCTTGGGGCCCGAGATCTTGACCAAGGTGTTGCCGCAGTAGTTGTTGACCGCGGGGTCGTGCAGGCAGCCCAGAAGGGCGGGGATGTGCTCCGCCGAGGACGGCCCCGCGGCCTGGAACAGAGCGGCGCCGGCCCGGTTGCGCAGGTCCGGAGACTTGAGCAAGGCGAGCAAAGTGGGCACGGCCTTCGGACCCATCTTGGCCACGGCCGTCAGACCCGCGTCGCGCTGGCCCTGGGTGCGGCCGTAGCGCAGAAGCTCTTCGATCAGGAGCGGGTCGGCACGCTCCAGAACGGCCTTGACGGCCTTCTCGGCGGCGGGCTGGGGGTCGCGCATCGCGGAGAGCAGCTCGCGCGCGTCGCGCACGGGGTACTCCGCGTCCGATCCGACGGTCACGCCCGCCTGCGCGCGCGTATAAGAAAGGGCGCACGCCAAAAAGAGCATGGACGCGGCGGTCCAGGCGCTATTTCGCGTGCGCGCGTAATAGGAAGCGAACGAAGGCGTAATCCACCCAAGGATGGTCATTTGACCCTCAATTGTGCGGTTATCTAGCTCAGGCCGGGTGTCGGAATTGTTTCCGGCACGGGGTCCGTACGGTTCTGTAAGCTAAGGAACTTCGCCGGGAGGCGAAGGGGGGTTGGAGACCCTTTTAACAGCGGAGAACTTCGATGGAGCTTTGGCGGGAGCTGGAGAGCGCGGGCCGGGTTTCGGGACGACGACAGAGCGAGACGGTCATGGCCCCGGAGGCCAGGACGAGCAGCCACAGGACCGAGATCTTGGGCCCCCCTCCGGGCAGGCCGGGCAGCAGCTCCGGCAGGGCGAAGACGGTCGCGGCCATGCGGAAAGCCGCCCCGGCCTCGGCGAGGAGCTCCAGGGCGGACAAGACGGCCCGGGCCTTGGGCAAGGCGCTGGTGAACGAGTTGTCGGCCGCGCGCTTGACCGCGGCGCCTTTCAGGTCGGCGAGGACCCGCTCCCGGGTGACAGGGCGGCCCGCCTCGTCGCGGACGTCGAGGCCCCACTTGTTCTCGACCGCGGCCCGGGGATCGACCCCTTGCGCGTCAAGACCGGCCGCGGTTTCCGCGCGGCCGGCCGGCGCGAGAAGCGCCAGGGCCAAAAACAGGCCCGGCCCCACCAACCATGGAACCCCTCTGTCCCGTCCATGATAAGCAAGGGCCGAGCGAAATCGTACACGCACGCCGTTTATCAGCATGTTTGGTTTCGGTAGCCAGGCGACCTCGGGACTCTTCGAGGCCCTTCGCTTTGCGCCCCGCCCTCGCGAACGGTTTGCCGGTTTATCGCTCCAACTGACGACCTTCGGAGTATAACAGGCGCCGTTTTATTGTCAAGACCCACGGCCCCGACAATCGCATTTCTCGACGAGAAAATCAGCTCCAAAGCTTCCTCGCGTCGCGCACGATGGTCTGCTCCCGGCTTTGCCCGACGGACACGATCGCGACCGGCACGCCGAGAAGCTTCTCCACCGCGAGCACGTACTCGCGCGCGCCCCTCGGAAGGTCGCCGAACGTCTTCGCCTTGCTCAGGTCGCCGGAGAATCCGGGGTAGCTCGCGTAGACGGGCTCGACGTCGAGCTGCTCCCGCCGGGACACGGGGAAATCCGCGAGGCGCTTCTTGCCGAGCTTATAGCCGACGCAGACCTTGATCGGGTGCACGCCGGTCAAGGTGTCCAGCTTCGTCATGGTCAGCGCGGTCATGCCGTTCATGCGGATGGCGGCCCGGAGCTGGGGCACGTCGAGCCAGCCGATGCGCCGGGCGCGGCCCGTCGTGGTGCCGTACTCCTTGCCCACCTCGCGGATGTAGTGGCCGACGTGGCCCTCCACCTCGGTCGGGAAGGGGCCCAGGCCCACGCGCGTGGTGTAGGCCTTGGTCACGCCCATGACGGCCGTGATCGCCGTCGGGCCGATGCCCGCGCCGGCGCAGGCGCCGCCCGCGACGGGATTCGAGGAGGTCACGAACGGATAAGTCCCGTGGTCCAGATCGAGCATCGAGCCCTGGGCGCTCTCGAGAAGGAGGCGCTTCTTCTTTTTGCGCCCCTCGTCGAGAAGAACGGAGCAGTCGGCCGCGAACGGGGCCAGGAAGCGGCGCAGGCGGTCGTAGTCCTTGAAGACCTCCTTCTCGATCTCCTTGAGAGGCTTGACCTTGGCGAGCTCGGCAGCGCGGACCTTGAGGTTCTTGCGGACGAGCTTGCGGAAGGACTCGGGGTCGAGGTAGTCGGCGACGCGGATGCCGATGCGGGCGACCTTATCCTCATAGCAGGGACCGATGCCGCGCTTGGTCGTGCCGATCCCGCGACCGCCCTCCTCGCGGAGGGTGTCGACGTAGATGTGATAAGGAAGGATGACGTGGGCGGCGAGACTCAAGAAAAGCCGTCCTCGCACTGTGATCCCCCGGCTCTCGAGCATCTTCACTTCCTTGACGAACGCGTTCGGGTCCACGACGACGCCGTTGCCGATGACGCTCTTGCAGCCCTTGGCGAGTATTCCCGACGGGGTCAGGTGCAGGGCGTACTTCTGCCCGCCGAACACCACCGTGTGCCCCGCGTTGTTGCCGCCCTGATAGCGCACGACCCAGTCCGCGTCCTTGCCGAGGAAATGGACGATCTTGCCCTTGCCCTCGTCGCCCCACTGGGCGCCCACCACCACTAATGCCGGCATGAAATTACCTCAACCCTTGAAAAATCGGCGCCACCACGACCCGTCGCCCCGGCCGTGCGCGGCGCCGCGCGCGGCCTTCAACAGCTTGTCCCCGGTCACGATCGCGTCGCCGGCGACCCCGACGGCGAAGCGCACCCTCGCCAAGGTTCCCGCCGGGCTCGACTCGATCGCCTCGACCGGCACCTCGATGGGCACCGGCCCCGACGACGTCAGGCCGCCGAACAGACGGGCCAGGTACTGCGCGATGTCCCGCCCGTCGACGATCCGGGCGAACACCAAGTCTCCCGCGCGCAGCTCGGCGGCGGGCAAGCCCCCGGGGTCCTCCTCGAGGGTGATCTTCAGGATGAGCAAATCCTCCTCGGGCGGAACGCCCGAATCGGGCTTTCCGCGTCGAGCGGCCGGCGCCGGCACCTTGCGCAGGGACTGGAACTGGCCGAGGTCGAGGATATCCTTTTTGGCGCGGAGGCTCAAACTTTGATCGCGGAAATGGGCGCGCAGGGGCGCCGCCAGCTCAGCGGTGGCCTCATCCGCGCTGGCGGACCGAAGGCGGTCGAAGACCGCCGGCTCGGCGGCGCGGAAGTGGGCGGCGAGGCGCTGCTCGACCTCGAGGCTCTCGGCGGGAAGGCTCCCGTCCCACAGGCGGCAGCCGTACAGATGCTTCTCGAATGCGAACCAGTCCTCGTCGAGCTCGACGGAGCAGACCGCGGGGTCGTAGGACATGACGGCCCGGGCGCGCAGGACCTTTCGGCTCTTGAGGTTCAGGACGACGAGAAACAGGCCGTGCTGGTTGTGGGCGGGGCGGACGAACTTTCCTTTCAGGGCGCAGATGTCGTTGAGCAGGCGCGGAATCTGGCGGACCGCCTCCTCCACCTCGTAACCGCACATCTCCAGCGCAAGCTCCGCCTCGCCGCGGTCGCAGCCGGTCTCCTCCATCAACAACTCGATCTTGTCCTTCATTTTCTATCTGGTGCC
>JAMPYD010000005.1 GCA_023700845.1 Elusimicrobiota bacterium
ACGGGCGCGGGCTTGCGCGCCGGCCGCTTCGGCTTGGCGGCCGACGGCGGAGGCATCGCGGGCGAGGAGGTCTCCGGAGGCGGAGAGTAGATCACGGGCGCCGGCGCGGTCTCCGCGGGCATGGGCGGCGGCGCGGACGGCGTGAGCTCGGCGACGGGCTCGGCGGGGGGCTCGGCGGGAACGCCGCCGCCGAGCGACATATAGCCCAGCCCCGCGGCCAGCGCGGCGGCGGCGGCGAAGCCGGCCAGCACGGGCGGACGCTTCCAGAGAGGCGCGGGCGCGGCGGCCGCGGCGGGCTCGGGCGCCAACGGCGCGGGATCGGGCGCCGGCGAGAAGGACATGGCGGGCTCGGAGGCTTCGAGCTCGGCGAGCTGGCCCATCTTGCCGGGCTGCAGCGGCCGGCGCGGAGAGTCGGGCAAGGCCGGCTCGGCCGGGAAATCGTTGAGCGGGTCGAAAGGCGCGAACGGGTCCTTCGCCGTCTCGGGCTCGGGCGCAGGCGGGGCGCCGGGCAAGACAGGCGGAGGCGGCATGACCGGCGCGGGCGGCGGGATCGCGGCGGGCGGCGCGGCCGGCGGCGGCGGCAGGACCGGCGCGGACGGAAGGACCGGCGCGGGCGGCTTGGCCGCCGCGGGCGGGATGGGCGCCGGGAAGACCGGCACGGGAGGCAAGGGCTCGGGCGCGACGGAGATATCCTCGGCCTTGCCGTCCATCCGCGCGCCGCAGGAATTGCAGAAGCGCGCCTCTTGGAGATTGGCGTGAGCGCAGGACGGGCACGGGACCGTCTTCGGCGCAGGCGCCGGCGGGGCCGCGATCAGCGCCGGCATCGGCGGCAGCATGGGCATCGGCGGCAGCATGGAAACGGGCGGAAGGGCCGTCAGCGCGGGCGCCCCGGGCATCATCATCGGCGACAGGGGGGAGACCAGCGGGGCGGGTTCGGGCGCGGGAGCGGCAGCGGGCGGCGCGGCGGCGAGGGGCGCCTCGAGCAGGGCCTTCTTGAACGGAGGGTAGGCCAACGCGGGCTTCCAGTCCGCCGAATCGTCCGAGCCCACGGGACAAACGAGGGTATCCCCATCGAAGCCGGGAAGCTTCAACAGTTCCTCTATCCCCGCGGGTCCGTGCGTGGATTTTCCGTCATGCGCGAAGAATCGCATCCGCCTGAATATAATTTATTCGTGTTACGGCGTCATTTCCTATTATAAGGGTCCGCCATGAGCCCACCCCGCGTCGCCCTGGTCACCTGCGGCTCCATCCCCGAGCTCAACGACGACGATCGCCTCGTGTTGAGCGAGCTGTGGCGCCTCGGGATCGAGGCCGAGCCGACGGTCTGGGACGACCCGGCCGTGGACTGGCGGCGCTACGACGCGGCGGTGATCCGCTCCGCCTGGGACTATCACCTGACCCCGGCGGGCTTCCTGGCGTGGCTCGCGCGGCTCGAGGCGCTGGGCCTGCCGCTCTGGAATCCGGCCCCGGTCGTCCGCGCCAACCTCGACAAATCCTATCTGAAGGAGCTCGAGGCCGCGGGGGTGAAGACCGCGCCGACCGAGTGGGTCGAGCAAGGCTCCCGCGCGGTCCTCGACGAGCTCCTCGCCGCCCGCGGCTGGGACGACGCGGTGGTCAAGCCGTGCGTGTCCGCGGGGGCCTTCCGCACCCGCCGCGTCCGGCGCGGAGGCGAGGGGGGCCAGCCCGCGCTCGACGAGGCGCTCGCGCACTCCGGCGCGATGATCCAGCCCTTCCTTCCCGAGATCGTGTCCGAGGGGGAATGGTCGTTCGTCTTCCTCGGCGGGGAGTTCTCCCACGCGGTGCTCAAGTCGCCGCGCGCCGGGGATTTTCGGGTCCAGGAGGAGCACGGGGGCCGCACCGCGCGCCGCGAGCCTCCTTCCGGCCTGCTCATCCAGGCCCGCGACGCGGCGATCGCCGGACCGCGGCCCTGGCTGTACGCCCGCGTCGACGGCGTGCGGCGCGGGGGAGAGCTCCTCGTCGTCGAGCTCGAGCTCATCGAGCCCTTCCTGTTCCTGTCCTACGCGCCCGGCGCCGCGGAGAGGCTCGCGGCGGCGATCAAGGCGCGGCTTTCGAATCCGAGACCTTCTCCCAGGACGTGACGAGCCAGCGCTTGCCCCGCTTGGCGAGGTAGTCCCGCTCCACGCCGCCGAAATCCCCCTTACGGTCCAGGGTCTCGACGCGGTAAGTCAGGAGGACGACCGCGCTCTCGTGGCCGAGGCGCTCGAACTCGAGCTTCTCGACGCGGAAGCGTCCCGGCCCGTGCTTGGAGAAGAAGTCCCTGCCCCAGGCGGTGATCTGCTCCCGGGTCATGGGTTTGGCGATCGTCGCGTCGAAGAGCAGGGCCAGCGCGTCGGCGTTGCCCGCGGCGAAGGCCACCGCGACCTCGTCGTAATAACCGCGCACCGAGTCGCGCAGCAGCATCTCCTCGTCGGAGACCGCACGCCCGAAGCTCACGTAGCCGCAGGCTCCCAGCAGCGCCGCCGCGGCGGCGAGGAATAGGGCTCTCATGGCGGTAGCCTAGCCCTTCGCCGGGGTCGGGTCAAGTCTCGTTTCATCCGCATGTCGCCGAAGGTCGCGCCGTCGAGCTCGCCAGGTAGGCCGGCGGGATGATCCGGGGCATGATTATCTTGAGATAAACATGGGACTCGGTCCTGGACCGAGCGTAGGTCTCTTGGCGGGGACGGCGCGGCCCTTAGGCCCAGGCCGTCCTTCGCGCGCACTGCTACTCTCCTTGTATGAACCGAATCCCCCTCCGACTCCTCGCCGCGCTGCTGACGTTCGCCATCGCGTCCGGCCCCGCCGCCGCGCAGCAGGTCTCGGTCCCGCGCGTGACGCTCACGCCCTCCCTCGGCGGAGCCTCCGGCGCCGCGGGCCTGGCGCCCGGTTCCCTCGGCGGTCCCGCGTCCTTGACGCCGTCGTCGATGCTCTCGTTGACCCCCGCGCTGTCCGTCATGTCCGCCCCGGCGCTCATGACGCCGGCCGCCGCGGTCAAGGCGGTCCCCGCCGCGCTCACGCCCGTCGCCGGCGCGCCCGTCGCCGCGAAGGCCTCGGTCTCCGCCCCCGCCGCGCGCGTCGCGCAGGCGCTCGAGGCCGTCGAGCTTTCCGCCGCCTCCCGCCACGGCCGCGACGGCGGCTCCCGCGACGGCCGCGCGATGTTCGACGGCGCCCGGGCCGCCGCGCCCGCCCCGGTCTTCATCGTCAACGACGAGGGCGTCAAGATCCACGACCGCGCCGCGATCTACTACACCGAGGTCCGCCGCATGGTCGAGCTCTACAAGGGCAAGATCAACCTCGAGGAGAGCCTCGACGTGATGGACGACGCGTACTCCGACGTCGTCGCCAAGGTCTCGGCGGTCGAGGCGGTCGCCAAGGGCCGCGGCCTCTCCCAGGTCAACACCCACCTGGAAGAGACCTTGACCTTCGTCGACGGCGTGCTCGACGACGGCAAGAAGAAGATCGCCGTCCACACCCACCGCGTGTTCTTCCACAAGGCCGCCAACCCCCGGTCCGAGATCGTCGAGGGCATCCGCCGCGTCGACGGGGTCATCAAGGACGCGGAATCGATGTTCTCTCGCGGCGGCAAGGCCGAGCAGCAGATGGGCAAGCTCGACGAGGTCGAGCTCGTCTTCGACGCCCGCGGCTACCAGGAGATCAAGGACCATATCAAGCTGCGCGGCGCCGAGGTCACGGCCCGCAGCAAGGGACGCATCAATTTCAAGTTCCTCGACGAGCTCGCCCCGCTGCCCAAGGAGCAGAAGGAGATCCGCGCCAAGCTCAACGAGATGGCGCAGAAGTACGGCGGCGAGGAGGGCGACGGCCTCTCCAAGATCTATGAGGGCGTGATCTACTCGCGCTACGTCGGGCTCCTGCTCGAGCTCAAGACCGTCGAGCACTACTACAAGCTCGGCTACAAGATCATGCAGAGCGGCCGCGAGCTGTTCGACGAGAAGGGCATCTACGTCTCCGAGCTCGACGTGGTCGTCGAGAGCCCCGAGGGCAAGATCTCCGTCGTCGAGGCGAAGTCCTCCCGCGTCGGCCTGCCCCCCGAGGAGGTCCTCGCGGACAAGGTCGTCTATAAGCTCGAGACCTACAAGAAGTTCAAGGCCCAGCTCGACGCGATGATCGGCAAGCCCTTCGACGCCGTCGTGTTCTCCATGGACGTGGCCATCGACCCGAACATCGACCGCTCCCAGGTCCTGCCCAAGGACCTGCGCAAGCTCGAGCTGATGGACTTCCTGAAGTCGAAGGAGGCCGAGCTCTCCAAGCGCTACGGCTTCCCGGTGAGCTTCCTGTTCATGCAGAGCGGCCCCGAGGGCGGCAACTCCCGCATGGGCTTGCGCAAGGGCGGTTCGAACGGCGGCGGCCGCAAGCACGGCCGGCGCTGATTTCGTAAGATCGGCCATGCCCTTCATCAACGTCAAGATGACCCCCGGCCCCACGGCCGAGCAGAAAGCCGAGTTCATCAAGCGCGTCACCGCGCTCGCCGCCGAGGTCCTCGGCAAGAACCCCGCGACCACCCACGTGGTCATCGAGGAAGTCCCCGCCGAGAGCTGGGGCATCGCCGGGGAGACCGTGGCCGCCCGCAAGAAGCGCGGCGCCTGAGATTTAACTTTTAATTGACTGGCCGTCCCCCGGCCGCGGGCTTATGCTATGCGCATGAAGCCCTGCATCTACATGGTGGACGACGAGCCGGACTTCCAGGCCATCGTCCGCTCCTGGCTGGAACCGACGTACGAGGCCGTCTCGCTCAAGGACGCCGAGGAGCTCGTCGGCGCCCTGCGCGCCCGGACGCCCGACCTCGTCATCCTCGACCTGCACCTGACCGGCTCCGACGGCTTCGAGGCCTGCCGCCGCATCCGCGCAACCCCCGGCCTGGGCATGGTCCCCGTCCTGTTCCTGACCGCCTCGCGCGAGTTCGAGGACTACCGCAAGAGCATGGGCGCGGGGGGAAGCGGCTACCTGATGAAGCCGGTCGGCCGGCGCCAGCTGATGGCCGCGGTCGACGACCTCCTGTGCGAGGGACGGGTCACGGGCCGCAACGCGGTCGACACGGGCGGCGGAGACTGACCCGTCGACAAACCGTCCCAAGCCCGTTCTGGGCCGGGAGGTCCGGGGAGCGCTAGACTGGCTCCATGGACCAAGACTGCTACGAGATCCTGGGCGTGCCCCGCGACGCGACGCCCGATGAGATCAAGGCCGCTTACCGGGCTCTGGCGCTTCGCCGTCATCCCGACCTGAACGCGGGCGACCCCCGCGCCACGGAGGTCTTCATGCGCCTCCAGGCGGCCTACGAGACCCTCGGCAACCCTCACCTGCGCGCGCGCTACGACCTCGCGCATGTCTCAAGAAAGCGGGCGGCCGTCCCCATCCCGGCGGTGCGTCCGCCTCCGGCGCAGGGCGCTCAGCCGGCGCGGGTGCTCATGCTCATCGGGGCGCTCCTGTCGTTGAGGGGCTTCGCGGGGATTTTCCTCGACCCGCAGGACGCCTTCGTCCCTGATTGGCTCGTGTCCCCGGATGAGCTCGGGCGAGGCCTGCGTCACTACGTCACCGGGACCGCGCTGATCCTCTGCGGCGCCGGCCTTCGGCGCCTGCGCGGCCGCCCTTAGAGAGGGCTTAACCGGCGAGCAAGGCGCTGAACGCCGGCGGATAGGCGCGCAGCGCCGCGAGCACGGCGCGGGCAAGGAGGGGGCGGCGGCTCAGGGCGAGGACGCAGCGGGCCAGGCGTCTCTTGGGCCGCAGCAGCTCCCGGCGGCGGCGCGTGTAGCGGCCATGCCGCCCCTCGCCGCGAAGCGCCGCGTCGATCTCCTCCGCGGCGAGCCGCCCGGTCCTCAGCGCCAGCCCGATGCCGTCGCCGACGAGAGGGTCCACCGCGCCCGCCGCGTCTCCGGCGGCGAGCCAGGGCCCGTCCTCGCAGCGTGAGGGCGCGGCCGCCAGCGGGCCCAGCCCCGCGACCGGGGTGTCGAGCGTCGCGCGTCTCAGGCGCTCCCGCAGAGCGGGATGCGCGCGCGCCAGCCGCCAGAACGTCTCCTCGCGGACGCCCGGAGCCGGAGCGAGCGCGCGTCGCTCGAGCAGGAGCGCCGCCGCGACGCGGCCTTCTCCGGGGAGCGGGGTGAGATACAGCTCGCCGCCGTCGATCAGGAAGACCTCGACGAGGTCGCCGGTCCCCACGCCCTTGAGGCGCGCGGCGAGGCCGAACCGGGGGCGCGCGGGGGCGCGGCGCGGCACGCCGAGGGCCCGAAGCGAGGGCGAGGACGCCCCGTCGGCCGCGATCAGCCTCCGCGCGGACAGCTCTCCCGCGTCGAGGCTCACGCGCACGCCCTCCGCCGTCCGCTCCACGCCTCGCGCGGCCCTGCCCTCGAAGACCCGCACCCCGGGCGCCGCCGCGGCGCGTCTCAGCAAGAGATGGTCGAGCTCCTCCCGGGGCGCGGCCAGGCCCTCGCCGGCCGGGAAGCGGCAGCTCGCGTGGCGTCCGTCGCGGGTCGTCCAGGCGACGCCGCGGAACGTCCGTCCGAGCGCCGCCGCCTCCGCGTAGAGGTCCAGCTCACGCAGGACCTCGACGCCTTCCGGCATGATGCCCTCGCCGCAGGTCTTCCGGCGCGGGAACGTCGCGCGGTCGAGCAGGACCGCGGTGCGTCCCGCGCGCGACAGGTACAGCGCCGCGGCGCAGCCCGCCGGGCCGGCGCCGATGATCGCGCAGTCGAAGCTCATCCGCTCCGAAGCAGCAGCGCTTCGCAGGCGAAGCCCGGGCCGAGCGCGGCCAGCAGGCCCCAGGCCCCGGGGCGCGGCGGCTCGGCCAGCGCGTCGGCCAGTATGAACAGCACCGACGCGGAGGAGAGGTTCCCGTTGCGCCTCAGGAACTCCCGCGAGAGCCGCGCCGCCCCGTCCGGCAGCCCCATCGCGCGCTCGCACGCGTCGAGTATGCGGGCGCTGCCCGGGTGCAGCACGAGCGGGGACAGCTCGTCGACGCAGACCCCGTGCCGCGCGAGCAGCGGGCTCAGCGCGTCCTCCAGGTTGCGCTCGACGACCGCCGGCGCGTCCGTGGACAGCACCAGCCTCATGCCGTCCCCGCCGAAGTCCCAGCCCATCACGTGCAGGGAGTCCGGGATCAAGGCGCTCTCGTTGTCGACGATCGAGAGCCGCGCGCGCGCCGCCGCCGGCGCCTTCGCCCCGCACAGGACGGCGCAGGCGGCGCCGTCGCCGAACAGCGCGGCGGCCACGAGCTGGGTCATCGTCCCGTCCTGGGGCAGGAAGGTCAGGCTGCACAGCTCGACCGACAGCACGGCCACCGTTTCCTCGGGATGGCCTCGCAGATATTCATAGGCCCGGGACAGCGCCACCGCCCCGCCCGCGCAGCCGACGCCGAACAGCGGCGTGCGCTTGAGCGTCCGGCGGAAGGGCAGGCCCTGCGCCAGGCGCGCGTCGAGACTGGGGGTCAGCAGGCCCGTCGTCGTGACGCTGAACAGATGGCTGAGCTCCTCGATGCCGATGCCCGCCCGCCCCAGCGCCCCCTCGAGCGCGCGGCGCGCCAGACGCTCGGCGTGGGGGAAATAATCCGCGTTGCGCCGGGCGAAAGGATGCCCCGCGAAATAGTACTCCGGCGGCTCCACGAGCCCCCGCGTCTCCACGCCCGCCCGGTCGAACAGCCCCTCGCGCCCGTCCGCCTCGGTGCCCGCGAAAGCGGCGGCGCAGGCCTCCCGGATCGTGCCCTGCGTGTAGCGGACCTCGGGCACCGCGGTCCCGACCGCGAGCACGCCCGCCGTCATAGCTTCTCGCCGGCCAGGCTCAGCCGGAAGAACGGCCCGCGCCGGACCCGCAGGTACTTGAGCCCCGCGCGCTGCGCCGCCGTCTCGAGCTCCTCGGGCAGGAACGCGCGCCGGACCGACAGCGGCCCGTCGCAGCGCGACACCCGTCCCGCCAGGCACGTGAGCGCCCGCACCCCGGCGTACGCCGCGGCGCACCGGTGGAGGTCGGTGAACAGCAGGCCCTTCGCCGCGAGGCCGTCGCACAGGCCCAAAGTCTCCTCGAGCTGCGCGGGCGGCACGTGATGCAGGAACAAAGAGCCCAACACGTAGTCGAACCGCCCGCCGTGCGCGGCGAAGGAGCGCAGGTCCGAGTGGACGAGCCCCAGGCATTCCTCGCCCTCGGCGCGGACGCGGGCCAGCTCGAGGATGCGCTCGTCGGTGTCGATGCCGACGATCTCGAGATGGAACCGCCGCCGGCGGCCCCAGTTGAGTATGCGCATGGGGATGTCCGCCGCGCCTGTGCCCACGTCGAGGATGGTGACCTGCTTGCGCTTGTCCCAGGCCCGGCTCCAGACCTCGAGCCGCTCGCGCACGACCGCCCAGCCTCCGAGCAGGGAGTTCGACGCCGACAGGAAATCGAGCGCCTCGCTGAGCTCCTTGTCGCTCGCCGCGCCCGTGTCCATCAGCTCGGGCTCGTCCGCTCGGCGCGTCAAAGGAGGGATGAAGTTCACGGCCAAACGATAACACGCGCACCGCGTCCGCGCCTTAGCGGGCGGGTAAAGAAATCGTCCCGGTTTTTAGAGCGCGGCGACCCTCAGCTCGCTCACCTTCGAGCGGTAGAACAGGAGCACCTTCTTCACGTACTCCCGCGTCTGGCGGTACAGCCGGCGGTGCGCCAGGAACCGCGGCCCCGCGTTGTACGCCGCGACGATCCGCTGCACCAGCCACGCCGGCGCGTCCGCGTAGGCGACGCCCTTGAGGTGATACTTGCGCCACGCCCGCTCGAAGAGGTGCACCAGATAGAGCGTCCCCGCCCGTATATTCGCCTCCGGCTCGTACAGCGCCTTCCCCGACACGCCCATCTCCTCCGACGTCGCGGGCATCACCTGCATGAGCCCCAGCGCCCCCGCCGGCGACTTCGCCCGCGCCGTGAACTCCGACTCCGCGGCAATCACGGATTTGACCAGCCGCGCGTCGAGGCCGGCGCTGCGCGCGTACCGCGTGATCAGGCCGTCGTAGCCGTCGATCCGCGGCTGCGAGATCAGCCGGTCGAAGGTCCGCTCGAAGGGCTGAGGCGGGACCGCCGGGATCTCGAGCGTGAACGGCGCCGGCGCGGCCTTCGGCAGCGGCTTGGGCCGCGAGCGGACGAGGACCGGCTTCCCGGTCGTCTGCGGGATGTTCAGGAACGCGTGCCGGCCGCTCGCGTCGAAGTAGCGCGCGAACTCCATGCCGCTCAGGCCGAAGGCCTGCACGGAGTGCAGCGCGAGCAAGGTCTCCGGCGGAGGATTGGTCAGCGCGCTGGTGGGCACGGCGAAGACGAGGACGGCGGCGAGATAAGCCGAGGCTTGCATGTGTGGGACTCCAGACCGGCCGCGCATGCGCGGCCAAGCGTTCCTCGGCGAGGGGGGATGTTAGTACATCCCCGCACCCGGCCCCAAAGGTCTTTCGCTCCATTTCAGGAATAGGCCAAGTGGGCAATCTCCCCCGGTTTTATCTCAAGATAAACTAAGGCCGCCGCTTCTTCGGCCGGAGCTTCTCCTGAATGGCCGAGATCTTCTCCTCGATGCGGTCCAGCGCCGCCAGTATCATCAGACCGTCCAGGCCGCCCCCGATCAAGGTCGCGGCCGACCACGTCTTTTTATCGTTCATGTTCGGTACCCCCTACTACCATACGATCGAGGGGTGCGAAAAGTTGCATGGGAACTATCCTTAAGGATAGTTCAGGCGGCGACGAGGCCGGTCTGCACGCGCCACAGGTCGGCGTAGGGGCCGGGCCGCGCGGAAAGCTCGGCGTGGGTGCCCTGGTCGACGATGCGCCCCTCGGCCAGCACGAAGATGCGGTGGGCCTTCACGATGGTCGACAGCCTGTGGGCCACCATGACGGTCGTGCGTCCGACGACGATCCGGTCCAGGGACTTCTGGATGGCGGCCTCGGTCTCATTATCCACCGCCGAGGTCGCCTCGTCCAGGATCAGCACCGGCGGGTCCTTGAGCACGGCCCTGGCGATGGCCAGGCGCTGCCGCTGGCCGCCCGAGAGCTTCTGGCCGCGCTCGCCGACCACGGTGTCGTAGCCCTGGGGCAGCTCCTTCAAGAACTCGTGGGCCTCGGCCGCCTTGGCGGCGGCCTCGACGGCCTCCGCTCCTTTCTCCGGGTCGCCGTAGGCGATGTTCTCCTTCGCCGTCCCGTGGAACAAGAACGTATCCTGGCTCACGAAGCCGATCGCCTTCCGGAGCTCCCGGGGGTCGAAGCCGCGGATGTCCTGGCCGTCGAGCGTGATGCGTCCCTCGCCGGGGTCGTAGAAGCGCAGCAGTAATTTGGTCAACGTGGTCTTGCCCGAGCCGGTGGCTCCCACGAAGGCGGCCGTGGTGCCCGCCGGGATGGTCAAGGTCACGCCCGTCAGCGCCGGCGCTCGCCCCGGATAAGAAAACCCGACGCCCTCGAAGCGGATCTCGCCTTTGACCGACGCTCGGGGCAGGGGCTTCCCTTCATGCTGGAGGGTGATCGGGGTCTCGAGCAGGTCCAGCACCCGTGCCGTCGAGGCCATGGCGCGCTGATACAGGTCCACGGTCTCCGCCAGGCCGGTGAGCGGCCACAGCAGCCGCTGGGTCAGGAACACGAGCACCGAGAAGCTTCCGACCGTGATGGCGCCGGCCAAGGCCATCTTGCCGCCGACGATGAGGGTCGCGAGGAAGCCCGCGAGGATGGCCATGCGGATTATCGGGATAAACGCGGCGCTGACCTTGATGGCCTTCGTGTTGGCTTCGGTGTAGGCGAGGGACTCGCGCTCGATGGCCTTGAGCTCGCGCTCTTCCGCGGTGAAGCTCTTGATGGTCACGATGCCGGACAGGTTATTCGACAGGCGGCCGGCGATCTCGGCGGCTTGCTCGCGCACGCCGGCGTACAGGGGCTCGACGCGGAACTGATAAAAGAACGCTCCGGCCAATATGAAGGGGATGGGGAGCATCGCGAGGACGGCGACCTTCGGGGCGAGGTAGAAAAAGACGGCGCCGACGAGGACGACGGTCGAGAGGACTTGGATGAGCATGTTGGCGCCGCCGTTGAGGAAGCGCTCGAGCTGGTTGATGTCGTCGTTCAAAGTCGCGGTCAGGCCGCCGGTGCTGCGGTCCTCGAAAAAGGCCATGTCGAGCTGCTGGACATGGCCGTAGGCGTCCAGGCGCAGCTCGTGCTGGACGGTTTGGGCGAGGCCGCGCCAGCGGACTTCGTACAGGTACTCGAACGTCGATTCGAGGACCCAGATGATGAGGGTCGCGGCGGCGAGAAGGAGGAGCTGGTCGGTGCGGTCGGGGAGGCCGAGGCGGGAGAGGAAGGATTCGGAGCCGGAGGCGACGACGTCGACGGCCATGCCGATGAGGATCTCGGGGGCGATGTCGAAGAGCTTATTGAGGAAGGAGAAGAGGGAGGCGAGATAAACGGTGCGGCGGTGGGGGGAGGCGTAGGAGAGGAGGCGGCGGAGAGGGGAGGGGCGTTTCACTGGATGATTCTACGAAATCCAAAGAAAAGCCCCGGCAGGAATCCCTGCCGGGGCTTTTTCGAACGTCTAGTCTTAGTAGCGGTAGTTGTCGGGCTTGAACGGGCCTTCCACCTTGATCCCAAGGTACTCGGCCTGCCCCTTCGTGAGCTTGGTCAGCTTCGCGCCCAGCTTACCGAGATGCAGCATCGCGACCTTCTCATCGAGATGCTTCGGCAGCAGGTACACCTGCTTCTTGTACTTGCCCGTGGCCTTGTTCTCCCACAGCTCGAGCTGCGCCATCACCTGGTTGGTGAACGAGCACGACATGACGAAGGACGGATGCCCCGTCGCGCAGCCCAGGTTGACGAGCCGGCCTTCCGCGAGCACGGTCACGACCTTGCCCGAGGGCCACACGAACTGGTCCACCTGCGGCTTGATCTCGACCTTCTTGAGCTTCTTGTCCGAGGTCATGGAGGCGATGTCGATCTCGAGGTCGAAGTGCCCGATGTTGCACACGATCGCCTGGTTCTTCATCGCGTCGAGATGCTTGCGCAGGATGACGTCCTTGCAGCCCGTGGCGGTCACGAAGATGTCGCCGATAGAGGCGGCCTCGTCCATCGTGACCACCTCGTAGCCTTCCATGCACGCCTGGAGGGCGTTGATCGGATCGATCTCGGTGATGAGCACGCGAGCGCCCTGGCCGCGCATGGACTGCGCGCAGCCCTTGCCCACGTCTCCGTAGCCCGCGACGACCGCGATCTTGCCCGCGATCATGACGTCGGTCGCGCGCTTGATGCCGTCGAGCAGCGACTCACGGCACCCGTACAGGTTGTCGAACTTGGACTTGGTGCACGAGTCGTTGATGTTGATGGCCGGCGTGAGGAGGGTTCCCGCCGCGGCGCGCTGGATGAGGCGATGGACGCCCGTGGTCGTCTCTTCCGAGAGGCCCACGATATCCTTGGCCATCTTGGGGAAGCGGTCGAAGACCATGTTCGTCAGGTCCCCGCCGTCATCGAGGATCATGTTCAGCGGCTTGCCGTCCGGGAACACAAGGGTCTGCTCGATGCACCAGTCGAAGTCTTTCTCAGAGAGCCCCTTCCACGCGAACACGGCGGCCTTGCCGGCCTTGGCGATGGCGGCGGCGGCGTGATCTTGAGTGGAGAAGATATTGCAGGAGGACCAGCGGACCTCGGCGCCGAGCTCGAGAAGGGTCTCGATCAGGACGGCGGTCTGGATGGTCATGTGCAGGCAGCCCGCGATGCGCGCGCCCTTGAGAGGCAGCTTGCCCTTGTACTCGGCGCGAAGCGCCATGAGGCCCGGCATCTCGTTCTCGGCGATGGTGATTTCCTTGCGGCCCCAGTCGGCGAGGGTGATGTCTTTGACCTTGTAGTCGTTTTTCATGGCGGTGGCGGTGGGCATCTGATCTCCTGTTAGTTGCGGAATCGAATGGTAATTATACCAGATTCTCGACGAGGAACTACCTTTCCTGCAGTATCTTGTCGATGGCCTTTTTCGCGGTTTGCAGGTCCACGCCGTAGAGGCGGCGGTACAGCTGCATGGCCTCGATCATCTGGCCCTGACGGGCCATCTGGATGATGGCCGCGCGGCCCTGGGCGGAGGCCTGGACCTTGTTGGCCTCCTTGGCGGCCTGCTCGGCCATGTCCTTGATCGCGCCGAGGACGCCGGAGAAGGTGGGAGATTCGGACAGAGCCTCGCGGGGCTCGTCGCCCGGGAGGGGAGGCTGGGGACGGCCGCGAAGCGGGTTGACCGTGATGATCTCGGTCGAGCGCTTGTAGAGGATGATGAAGACGACGGCCACGAGGCCGAGGAAGATCCACATCCCCGGATTATAGGGAATTAGTCGGCGGGGTGGAGGATCGCGTCGATCTTCTCGGCGGCGACGGGCATGTTCAGGCGGAGCCAGAACAGGACTTCCTCGGGCTGGGGAGCGGGGCGGCCGGGCTTCTCCGCGGCCATGAGCTGGTGCGCCATGGTCATCTGAGAGGGGGAGATCACGGAAGCGATCACCTGGGCCACGATCTTGCGGCGGGAGCCGTCGAGGGAGACGAGAGTCATCATGGAGCTATTGTAGCGGGAAGGCCTAGAAGCCTCATATGCGCGCGGTCATGTGCGCTTGTTACCCGCGCTCAATAGGTCGTTGTGCCCAACTTTCAGTTGGGTCCACGCGAACGCTCGGTCCTGGACCGAGCGGCCAAAGGGCCTTCCCGGAATCAGGACTTATCGGGTTTCGATTCCTTCCTCTAGGGTTTTGAGCAGATATTTGCTCAAAACCCTCCTTGGAGGAATGAAATTCGTCGAGGAGAAGTGCATTCCCTGGAGCGGATGAGCTGGGTCTTCGGCAAAATCATGAAACGCGAAACTTTGAAGAAGATGCTCGGCGACTACCGAAAATCTTTGGTCAGGGCGCGCATCGCGGAGGCGCGCGAGCGTCTGCGCCCTCTCGAGCGGATAGTCGATCGCCGCGGCCAGAGGGAAATGGCCAAGCTGCTTCAGTGGACCAAGGCTCAGCCGGGCCCCGCTCGCAAGCGCGCCGCGGTCTGACGCCTAAACCGCGAGATCGGCCGGTGGACCTCCCCGAATCAAGTGAGGCATAATAGCTGGATGCCCGACCTCGAGTTCCTGCAGCGCGTGTATTTCGGCAACAGCGTCGCCGCCTACGGCTTGGCGGCGCTGACCTTCGTCGTCGCGATCGCGGTGTTCCTGACCGCCCGGAAGCTGATCCTGGCGCGGCTGAAGGCGCTGGCGGAGCGCACCGAGACGGACCTGGACGATTTCTTCGTCGAGCTGCTGGGCAAGATCAAGGCGCCGGAGAGCGTCCTCGTCGGTTTCTACTTCGCGACGCGGCCGCTGAGCTTCGACCCCAAGGTGGACCGCTTCCTGACCGCGGCGGTCGTCGTCGTGCTCGCGTACCGGGCGCTGCGGATGCTGCAGACGGCCGCCGATTACGGGGTGAGGCGCGCGATGACGGGGCCCGGCTCGGACCAGGCGAGCAAGGACACCGCGAAGACCGTGTCCTTGCTGGTCCGGGGCGTGCTGTGGGCGCTGGGGCTGATCTTCATCCTGGACAACCTCGGCATCAACGTGACCTCGATGGTCGCCGGCCTGGGCATCGGCGGCATCGCCGTGGCGCTGGCGGCGCAGGCCGTGCTCGGAGACCTGTTCTCGGCGCTGGCGATACATCTGGATGAGCCGTTCGTGGTCGGGGACTTCATCACCGTGGACGGGTTCATGGGGACGGTGGAGCGCATCGGCATCAAGACCACGCACCTGCGCTCTTTGTCGGGCGAGCTGCTCGTGATGGGCAACTCCAAGCTGACGAGCTCCCCGATCCGCAACTTCAAGAAGATGCAGGAGCGCCGGGTGGTGCTGAAGTTCGGCTTGCTGTATTCGACGCCGGAGGCGGCGCTCTCGGAGATGCCGGCCGCGGTGCGCGCGCTGGTGGAGAAGGACAAGAGCCTGCGCTTCGACCGGGCCCACTTCAGCGGTCTGGGGGAGTCCTCGCTCGATTTCGAGGTCGTGTACTACATACTCGACGCCGACTATAACAAGCACATGGACTCCCAGCAGCGGCTGCTGCTGGAGCTGGTCGCGGACGTGCGCAAGCGCGGGCTCGATTTCGCGTACCCGACGCGCACCTTGTTCATCGACGGCGGCAAGGCCGCGGCGACGGCTTGACCCGGCTGCCCTCGATCTACGCCGATCCGGCGCTGTACGACCTGATCCACGCCGAGGGGACCGACGACGAGGTCTGGTTCCTGAACCATCTGGCCGAGGTCCACGGCTGCGGCGTCAAGACGGCTTTGGAGCCCGCGTGCGGCACCGGGCGCTACCTCGCGGGGCTCCTGCGGCGGGGCTGGACGGTGGAGGGCTACGACCTGGCGCCGGGGATGCTCGCCTTCACGCGCAAGCGGCTGGCGGGCTGGGGCAAGCGGGTCAGGCTCGCGCGCGGGGAGATGAGCTCCTACCGGCCCAAGGGGCGCTTCGGCCTGATCTTCAACGTGCTCTCCACGTTCCGGCATCTGATGACGGAGAAGGACGCTCTGGCGCATCTGTCCTTGATGGCGGGCGCCCTCGAGCCGGGCGGGGTGTTCGTGCTCGGCCTGGATCTTTCCATCTACGGCCAGGACGAGCCCGACGAGGAGGTGTACGAGTGCCGGCAGGGAGGGCGCACGGCCAAGCACGTGCTGATGAGCATCCCCGCCGAGCCCGCGACGCGGCGGGAGAAGATCATCAACTTCGTGACCACGCCGAAGGGGAAGAAGGAGACCGTGCTCGAGTCGACCTACGACCTGCGCTCCTACAGCGCGGCGGAGGTGGCGGCGCTGATCGGGAGGTCGCCTCTCGAGATCGCGGCGGTGTACGGCTACGACGGCCGGGACGCGGTGCTCGACGGGCCGGAGCGGGCGCTGTGGCTGGTGCTGAAAGCTAAGCGCTGAAGTCGAGCAGGATAGGCGCGGGGGAGCCGCCGAGGAGCCCCAGGCGCGTCTTTCCCTTCCAGAGCTCGAGGCCGGAGGAAGTGGTCACGGCCCGGTCGGCGCCCTTCAGGCGGGAGAGCAGGCGCGCCTCGAGCAAGGAGAAGGGCGGCTCGATGGCGCCGTAGCTCAGGTCCGGCCCCGCGCGGCGCTCGAGCACCGCGAAGCGGCTCCAGTCCCAGAACACGACGGGTCGCGCCAGGCAGGCGCGCAGCGCCGCGGCCAGGTCCGGGGCGGCTCTCTGCGCGGCCTTCCAGATGGCGGCCGCCTTCGCGAGGCTCGGGGCGCAGCGGTACGAGCACGGGTGCCAGGTGATGAGGTTGAGCAGGTCGAGGTCGAGGCCGGGGTTCTTGGCGAAGAGCTTCTGGCGCCGCGCGCCGGCCTGGACCGACGGGACGCGCGAGTAGAAGTAGAAGACGTTATTGAGGACCCACGGGAGGTCCTTTTTGCGGCGGGTGTGGCGCAGGATGGAGTGGACGAGATCGTCGTCTTTTTTATCGACGACGTGGGAGTAGTACCAGCGCGTGCAGCACACGGGATAGCCGAGGCTCTGGCCCGGGTTGAAGTATTCGCCTTCCCACTGCCGGGCCGTTTTCTTGAGGGCGGCGGCGTCGCGGCCGATGAGGACGCCGAGGCGCTCCGCGCCGCGGGAGCCGGCGGCGCGCGGGAAGACGAACTTCTCCAGGCGCAGGCGGCGGCACAGCTCGTCGAAGGAAGGGAGGTCGGCCTCGCTTGCCCAGCAGTGGATGACGGGCTTGACGCCGGCCAGGAGCGCGAGGACCTCGATGGGGAGGTTGCCCAGGCGCGGGACGCGCAGGGGGCCGTCGGGCAGGGAGAGCTCGATGAAGGCCTTGGCGGCGGAGGCGCCGCCGGTCTTGAGCTCGGCCAGGCGGCGGCGGGCTTCGGCATGGGACGGGTCGCGCTTGAGAGCGGCGCGCAAGGTCCGGGCCGCGTCGAGCAGGCGGCCCTCGCGGTGGAGGAGGCTCGCCAGGTCCAGGTACGCGGGCAGGTGCGCGGGGAAGGCGCGGATCAATGCGGTGAAGGCGTCGAGGGCCGCGGGGATGTCTCCGAGGGAGAGCCGGGCGTGGGCGGAGAAGTAGCGCGCGTCGGCGCGGTCCACGCCGAGGCGGAAGGCGGCTTCGAAGTCGGCGAGGGCTTCTCGCGGGCGGCCGGCGTTGAAATGCGCGGCGCCGCTCGCGACGAGGGACTCGCCCTTGGGCTTCATCGGGCTTCGGCGGACCGGCGCTTCACCAGGGCGAGGACGCGCCGGGAGAAAGCCTTATAGGAGGCGCGGCCCTCGGGCGTGCGCAGGAGGTCGAGGTCGCGCTCGATGGCGGGTACGAGACCGGCGGAGAGCTTCGAGCGGCGGGAACGGCGGGAATGCGTCTCGAGGTCCTCCTCGAGCTGCTCGTCGATATCTTCGAAGGTCGAATCGCCGAGGAAGACGGTGCCGGGGACGGCGCGGCGGATCATCTCGATGAACTGCTGAGGGCCCTGGGCGAGAGCGTCGAAGGCCTGGCGGGCGAAGGTGTTCGCGGGGGGCTCGAGGCCGAGCTCCTTGAGCATGTCGAGGTCCCGAAGATGGGCTTCGAGCTCCATCTCGAGGGCGTTCGAGGGGATGCCGAGGGAGTGCTGGGCGACGTGGGTGAGTTCATGGACCAAGGTCCCGGCCAAGTCCGCCTCGCGGCCTTTCTTGAACAGATCTTTGTGCAGGCGCATGTCTTTGGACACGTAATCGTACTCGCCGTAGTTGCGGCCGAGGGAGAGGACGCGGACGGGCAAGGTGAGGCCCTGCTCGGAGAGGACGCGCTGGGCCTCGTCGAGGGCGCGGCGGCCGGCGCGGGTGGCGCGCGCGAGGGAGACGGCGCGGTCGAGGGCGGCGGCGGTCTTGGGGTCGGAGGTGGTGAGCCACGGGGTGAGGCGGCCGCCGGCTTGGGCGAGGGGCTCGACGCTGACGTCGAAGGGGACCGCGGCCGAGGGGGCATCGAAAGCGGGGAGGGCGAGCGGAAGACCGTCCCAGAAGCTGTTAAGCGAGCGGGCGGCGAATGGGGAGGACGGCGTCGCCGCCGCGACGGCGGCGGCGGGCATGTGTATGAGGGCAGTCGGCAGGGGTGAGGGCGACGTTATCAGAGACGGCGATAACGACAATAAAGGCGACGGATTATTTAACGGCAACGACTGGTGATTCGCTGGAAGACCGGAATTCACGACGGAGGGAACGGATATTGGGACGGGCTTATTGGGAACGGCGATGACGCCCGCCGAGGAGGCGATGCTTGCGGCAAGAAGGCAGGCGGTCAGAAAATACTTCGCCATATAGCGATAGTATAGGAAAGACGCCTGGCACGGCTGGGCCAACCGGGGGCTTGCTCGGGAGGCAAAGGTCCTAGCCCTTCCGCGCAGCTTAGGGGGACTTATCCACCCCATTCACAGCGTCACTGTCGTCAGCGACAGTCAGGGTGTGACGCGGAACCAGTCGGCGAGGGGAAGCTCGCCCGCCTGGGGGACGTCGGACCAAGGGAGGAGCACCTGCGCGGGGCCGGCGCCGCGGCGGGCGGCGCTTTCGAGGATGCCTGCTTTATAGAGCACGTGGCCCTGGCCGGCGATCACCAGCACCACGCGGCCTTCGGCCGCGATCTTCGCGGCGTTCTCGCCCATGGTCTCGTTCCAGACGGCCATGGCCTCGAGCATGCGCGGGATGGCGGCGGGAGGGGCGCCGTGGCCTGAAACGGATTCCAGGACATATTTCCGGTAGCGGGCGTCGGCGCTCTCGAGGATGACGGCGGGGATGCGGGCGCGCTCGGCGGGGGTGAGGCCGGCGAGGCCCTTCTTGCCGACGGCCTTGACCACCTCGCGGGGGGCATTGAGGCCGCGCACGGGGACGCCGGCGGTTCGGGCGGCATCGAAGATGGGCTTATAGAGCGCGAAGTCGAAGCCCCAGTTCGTCTTCCACCAGACGGCGAAATCCGCCTCGCTCGTCGCGCCGGACATGAACGCGTCGAGCGCGGCCTGATCCTCGGCCTGGACCATCTCGAGGCCGACGGTGAGCGGGACGCGCGCGGCGAGCGCCGCGAGGACCTCGGCCTGGAGCGCGTGGTGCGCGGCGTCGTCGTGGGACTCGCCCACGGCGACGATGCGCGCCGAGGCCAGGGCCGTCAGGGCCTCCGCCCAGGAGCGGGCCGCGCCGGAGGCGTCGAAGACGGCGCCCGCGGGGCGCGCGGCGAGGCCGACGGGAACCCCCTGAGGCGTGCTCACGTGAACGGGGGACCAGGCGGTCCCGAAGGCCAAGGCGAGGGCGGTGAGATCCATGACCGGATTTTACCTCAGAATGGCCGAGCCGGGCGAGCTATCATTGAGGTTAGTCCGCCCGGCTCGTCTGGGACTCGCACCGGTGCGAGTCTTTTCCTACTTCTCGAGCTTGGTGACGGTCGGCTTGTAGTTCGGATCGCGGAGGACGACCTGGCCCAGGCGCGCTTCGTCGACGGACTCGGCGAGGATGCGGGCGGCCTCCTGCGGGGCGTGGAAGCCCGTGGAGTTCTCGGCCTCGATGAAGTCGAGCTTGAACTGCGCCGTGCGCTGATAGCTGCGGGCGCGGGCGAGCTGGGCCTCGGATTTCCCGGCCTTCTGCGCCTTCTCGATGTCGGCGATCAGGTCCACGACGGCGTCCATCGCGCTGTTGCGCATCTTGAAGGTCCGCTCCTGGATGTTCTCGACGCGCGCCTTGAGCTCGGCCTCGGGCATGTGATGGCAGGTCTGGCAGGCGCGGTTGATGTTGAGCATCGGGCTGCGCACGTGGTGGTCGCTGACCTTCAGCGCGCCCACGCGGGTGTAGGGCATGTGGCAGTCGGCGCAGGCCACGCCGGAGCGGGCGTGGATGCCCTGGCTCCACAGCTCGAACTCGGGATGCTGCGCCTTCAGCACGGGCGCGCCCGAGATCTTGTGCGTCCAGTCCTTGTAGTTCTCCTTCTCGTAGTAGGCGAGGATGTTCTCCACCTTCAGGCCGTTGTGCCAGGGGTAGACGAGGCGCTTCTCCTTGCCCTTGAAGTAGTACTCGACGTGGCACTGGCCGCAGACGAAGGAGCGCATCTCCTGGCGGGTGGCCATCTTGTTGGGATCGTAGTTCTTCACGCCCTCGGAGGCCTTGAGGTTCTTGATGCCCTCGAGGAAGCCGGGGCGGGTGACGCGCAGCTCCATCGTCTTGGGGTCGTGGCAGTCGATGCAGGCGACGGGGTGGTCGACGAGCTCGCGCGCCGCCTGGTAGGTCATCTGGTTCATCTTCTCGAAGCCCTTGATCAGGTCGCCGTCGCCGAGGGTGCGGTAGGGGATGACGATGGAGGCATGGCAGTGCATGCAGGTGCCGGGCTGCTGCACCACGCGCTGGCGCTCGGTGAAGGTCTGGTCGTCGAGCATGAAGGCGTGGCCGCGCTCCTCGCGGAAATCCTTGGAGAAGGCGTAGCCGGCCCACATCGTCTTCAGGCGCGGGTCCTCCTCGATGCGCGACTGCGCGACGAGGGAGCGCGGGTCGGCGTCGGTCGGCGTGCGGGGCACGGCCTCGGAGCCGCCGAAGCGGGTGCGCTTCATATCGACGGTGCGCTTGTAGGCGTCGTATTGAAGGGGGAAGTTCTTGCCCCAGACGGAGGCGTCCTCGACGGTCTCGTCGAGCTCGACGACGCGGAAGAAGGGGTTCTTGGCCTCCTGCTTGCGCTCGAAGATGTTGACGAGCAGGGCCAGGGCGGCGATCGAGGCGACCGCGGCCACGACCACTCCGGCCGTCAGGGTCTTATACGTCTTCGTGTGCTCTTTCATGTCGATTCCTCAGTGGCCCACGCCCTTATGGCAGCGCAGGCAGTCGAGCCTCTTCGTGTTGTTGTGCGCCCCGTCGATCGCGGTGACGATCGGCTCGTGGCAGCGGCGGCAG
>JAMPYD010000248.1 GCA_023700845.1 Elusimicrobiota bacterium
CCCGGGCCGCCGCGCTCGATCCGAGCCCGGCGCACGCGGCGATGCTGTCCGCGGCCGCCTACCGGGCGGCCGGCGACGGCGCCGCCCCCGACTACGCCCTGCTGCGGCTCGCGCTTCGCTCCGCCCTCGCCGCGGCCGAGCGCCGCCCGTTCACCGCCGGCGTCCTCCACCTCAACGGAGACATCCTGCGGCGCCTCGAACGCCCCGGCGACAGCCGGGAGTACTTCGCGCGAGCCGGGACGGTCGGCTTCTCTCCGATCGCGCCGAAGCGGAGGCGAAAGCGATGATCCGGGGCGTGCTTCGCCTTCACAACCCGATGAGCGCCGTCGTCTGGCTCGCGCTGTTCGCGCCGGTCCCGTACGTTCTTCCCGCGGCCGCCCTGATCCTCGGCGGCCTGATCCTGTACTCCCACCAGGCTCCTTGGGAGTCGCGCCGTCCCGCGCGCGAGGCCGCGGCGATCTTCTTCCTGCTGGCGCTGCTCGACGTCGTGTCCTACGCCTATTCGATGGCGTTCAACGGCGTGCGCACCGGGCCTCTGGACCTGTGGGCGCTCGCCCGGCCCCTGCTCGCGGGCGTGTTCTCGGTCTACCTCATCCGCCATCACGACGGCACGGTGCGCCGGACCGTGGAGTCGGCCCTGCTGGCCGCGATCTACCTGACTTTGTTCCTGCGCACGACCGGCCTCTGGTCCTGGTCGCTGTTCGAGCCGGTCGAATCGATGGGCTACCTCGCGGCGCTGGCGGCGATCCATTTCGCGTTCATCTCTCGCGCTCCCCTGCGCTTCGCGCACGCCGCGGCCTCGGCGACGGTCGTCCTGTTCTGCGTCCCGGCCGGCCTCCCGTCTTCCCGCGAGGCCCTCGGTCTGTTTTGGGGCTCGCCGGTGTTCGGCTGGGGCCCCGCGTCCTACGAGCCGGCCTCCTCCCTCGGCAATCAGTATCTGCGCTGGATGCTCCGAAACGGAATCCTGGGCGCCGGCCTGATCCTGACCGGCCTGTGCTTCGTCGGCTTTCGCCTCCTGCGCGACGCCTGGAACGACCGCGGCCGCCTCCTGGGCGCGGCGGTCTTCCTCGGCTTCACCTCGGGCATGCTCATGACCGGAGCGTTCCTGGAGGACTTCCGCCTGTTCGCGCTGACCGCCTTTCTGATCGCGGGCATGCACGAGGGGAGCGGCTCGTGAGGAAAATCGCGGCGGTACTGCTCGCGCTGGCGGCGGCCTGCGCCCCCGAGCCGTCCCGCGACTTCGAGCTCGGCCTGATCGGCCCCGTGGGCCCCGGCGTCGCGTCCGCCGCGCGCGCCGCGGGCCTGACGATCCGGGAGGCCGCTCCGGAGGGCGCCGACACGCGCAGCGCCGGCGCGGAACGCATGGCCGACTGGTCCGACCTGCGCCTTCATGTCGCCCGAGCGGCGATCGAAGGGAGGACGGGGGTGTTCTTCATCTTGCCCAAGACGGCGGACGCGCGAGAACTGACCTCGTACCCCGAGGAGTGGCAGGCCTTGGCCCGCGTGGCCCGCGAGACGGCGGCGATCCGGCCCGTGCTGGAGGCCGGAATCGAGACGGCCCTCCCGTTCCCGGCCCCCGCCGGCGCGGCGGCCCGCGCGTGGCGCTACCAGGGCCGGCTCTACGTGCTTCTCGTCAACGACGGCGAGGCCGCGCTCCCGGTCTCCCCGGACGACCTCAGGCCCTGGCGCGCGCTCTTCGAGGTCCGCGCCGACGCGCGCGATCTCCTGTCCCCCTGCCCCGAGGGCCGCTGCCTGCCCGCCGGGCGCGTCCTCTGGCTCGAGGGCCGGCTCTAAGGGTTTCGGGGCAGGATCCAGGGCTCGCCCATCTTGTAATCCCAAACGGAGGGATTCTTCTTTGAATATCCGGCCCCCGGATAGAAAGTCGTCTCGCCGAAGTACACCTTGTTTTCCGCGTAATAGAGGTCTACGCTGACGAAATCGAAGATCGAGCCGATCTTTTCCGCGGCAACGATCAATTCGTCCAGATACGGCGGCTTGAGGAGAGGCCGGTCGATGTCGGGGCTCGCCGTCGTCATGGGCAGCTTATTCCAAGCGCGATCATAAAACGAGGTGCGATGCTTTCCGAAGCGGCCTAACTCGACCTGAATGAAATGGGCGCGGCCATGGTAGACGAAGAACTTGTAATCCTCCGGGGCATCGTCCTCGAATATGTCGAGCAGGCGTTCGATGAGAATCTTGCCCTTGATGTCGTCGTATGCCCATTGGCGCGTCGCGCGCCCGTAAGAATGCTTCAGCCGTTCATTCAGGGCGGAGATGATCGCGCCTTTGTCGACGTCCTCGGGATGCCGGACGAAGGTGTGTTTCCCGACGCCGTGGTTAACCTTGATGACGTAAGGCGGCTCCAATTCGCCGAACGGAATATCCTCGGGACGCTCGCCGGACCATAGCGTCGGGATGATGTGGTCTTTCCCGAGAAGCCGCGCCACTTCTTCCTTGACCGCCACCTTGTCGGTGAAAAGCGTGAAGCGGGGGTCCCTCTGATGCAGCTTGCGCCAGTTGATCTTCTCGTTGAGGGTTTGGGGCCGGGATAAATTCGCGAAGCGTCCGAATCTCCGGAAATACATGGCTTGAATCGCCCATTCGTCGGGGATGGCTCCCAGGAACGCGTGAAAAACAGCCTTAAGCGCGCTTCGTAGGGAGGCGGTCATCGTTGGGTTCATGAGGCGCCGTTCAGGCAGTCTGCCCGGCAACATAGGTATTATACCCTTAGTGATCATGTCCCGGTTGCCGGCATGCCTCCGCCTCGCCGTTTTCACGATCGTCCTCGTTTCGGCGGGCGTCGACCCGGCCCGGGCGATGACCTTGGTCCGGGATGGCCGGCCGCATGCCGTTATCCTTCTTCCGGTGAAGCCGTCGCCGGCGGCGCGGGAGGCGGCGCGCGTTCTCCAGGAACATCTCCGCCAGATGTCGGGGGCGGAACTGCCCGTCATTCCGGAAACCGAGGCTTCGGACGGGCCGTCTCCGGAGCGCGGCTGGGTACTGGTGGGGGAAGGCCGCCTCTCGAGGGAGCGGGGCTTCGGCGCCGCGGATCTCGGGCCCGGAGGAATTCGTCTCGAGGCGCGGGGCGACATGCTGGCGCTGCTCGGACCGGACGAACGCACCCCCTCCGATCCGCACGGGACCATGTACGCCGTCACGACGTTCCTCGAGGAGAAACTCGGCGTGCGCTATCTCTGGCCCGGAGAGTCGGGCAAAGTCGTCCCGAAGCGCGGGACGATCGAGGTCGCCGAGTTCCGGCTCGCCGCGACGCCTCCGCTGGCGCAGCGCCGCATCCGCAATGCGGGCTACGGAGCCGGCGTGCAGACCGGGCTCGACCGGCTCGGGTTCACGGCCGAGGAGTTCAAGCGGCGCCGGACCGCCGCCGAAGCGACGACGTCCTCCTCCCCCGATTGGTTCCGGTGGCACAAGCTCGGGGGGACGCTGGGCCTGGCGAGCGGGCATGCCTTCGGCCGACTGTGGGAGAAGCACGGCAAGGCTCATCCCGATTGGTTCGCGCTTCAACCGAACGGGTCGCGCGACCAATCCCGCGACCCCGGCCGGGCGAGGCTGTGCGTCTCCAACCCCGGGCTTATCGCGGCGGTCTCCGAGGAGAAGATCGCGGAGCTGGACGCGAACCCGGAGCTTCTAGGGGTCTCCATCGCGCCAAACGACGGCGGCCGGCTGAGTTTCTGCTCCTGCCCCCGCTGCGAGGCGCTCGACGCCCCCGCAGGTCCGGAGGTCGCCCTCGCGGCTTATTCCGGACTGGGCAAGCGCGAGTACAAGCACGTCGCGCTGACCGATCGCATGGTCTATTTCTGGAACGCCGTCGCCGAGAGAGTGACCACCGCGCGCCCCGGCAAGCTGCTTGTCGTCGACGCCTACAGCGCGTACTCGACCCCTCCCATCGCCCGCAAGCTTCATCCGAATCTGGTCGTGCGCTTCGTGCCGATGAATTACCTCAAGGAGTCGAGCCGTCAAGAGGCGCTGCGCTGGTGGGAGGACTGGTCCAGGGCCGCCCGCCGCATCTACTACCGGCCGAATGCGCTGTTGGCGGGCCGCTCCGGAGCCGCCTATCTCTTCCCGCGCAGGTTCGGGGCGGACTTCCGGGCGATGTCTCGGGATAAAATGATGATGGGCACGGATTTCGACTCGTGCCAGCATCACTGGGCCACCCAAGGGCTGAACTATTACGTCGCGGCTCGGCTTAATTGGAATCCGGAACAGAACGTCGAGGCCATCGTTGAAGATTACGGCCGCTCGGGCTTCGGCCCGGCGGCCGGACCCCTCGGCCGATATTTTTCCCGTTTGGAGGCGCTGACCGGCGAGGCC
>JAMPYD010000249.1 GCA_023700845.1 Elusimicrobiota bacterium
GGACTCCGGGCCGTGGGCCCAAGGTCCCCGCGGCGGGGGAAAATGATACGATCGCGCCATGCGAAAACTGGTTTTTTCGTTCCTGATCTGCCTCGCCGCCGGGCGCTCCGCGCTCGCCGCGGCGCCGGAGACCTTGACCGTCCGCGCGGTCGCGTGGGATGCCGCGTGGAAGCCCGCGACGGAGACGGAGTGGAGCTTGCGCGTCATCGGCGAGGTCGCCGCCGCGGCGAAGGACGGAGCCGACGTCGTTCTTTTTCCCGAGCAGTTCTCGCGGGGCCGCGCCCTCGAGGGCGTGCTCGAGGGAGCGAGGGCGGCCGCGGGCGAGGACCGCCTCGTGGTGTTCGGCAACGCCCCGCGCCGAAATCCCGGCGAGGACTTCGTCTACAGCCGCGCCTACGTCCTGTCCGGGGGAGCGTGGCAGGCGATGGACAAGCTCGACCCGACGCCGGCCGAGCGTTTCGGGAAACCGCCCGTGAAGCCCGGCACGCGCCTGATCCTGTTCCGCTTTCGCGGCGGGCTGGTCGCCGTGCTCACGGCGAACTCGGTCGCCAAGACGGAGATCGCGGCTTCGCTGAAGAAGCGCGGCGTGCAGCTCGTGCTCGTGCCCGTGCCCGCGGAGGACGCGGCGGGGGCGGCGCGCGTCGCGCGCTCCGCGTCCGCGCGCGCCGTCGAGCTGGGGGCCGCGGTCGTGACGGCGCCGCCGTCTCCCGCGGCGCCCGCGCTTCATCTTCCCGCGCAAAAGGGCTTCGACCTCGAGCCGCAGGCGCCCGGGGGCCGGGACTTCCGAATTCCCTGGAAGAGGCTTCTCGACCTGCGCGCCGCCCCGGAGGGCGCGGGCGAGCCCCGCCCCTTCCTGGAAACGTCCCACTACCAGGTCGAAATCTAGCTTTATAAAGGAAGCCGGGGCGCAATAGGCGCGAAACACGCCGCGGCTACACTGCGGCATGGTTATTCGAGCTCTGATCTGCGTCCTGCTGCTGTCCCCCGCGGCCTTCGCCGGCGAGAAAATAACGGTCCGGGACGCGGGCGGCTTCGACCCCGCGGGGAGAACCATCGAGTTTCCGGACCGCTTCGGCTGGACCGGCTACGAGGCCGAGTTCGATTTCTCTCTCGACGAGGACGGAGGTCTTTCGCGCGGCTCCCGGCTGAGCATCGTGATCGTCCGGCGAGGGGGCGGCAAGTGGAAGTACTCCTGCCGCGCCTCGAAGGAGGACCTGACCGCGCGCGTCGTGCCTCTCGGCGGCCGGACCTCGGTGATCGCCGAGTGCCGGGTCAAGCCGAGGGCCTTCGCGAAGGCGGTCGACCTCGACGCCGAGGACGTCGGCGCCCCGTTGTTCGTCTTCGAGGCCGTGCTCGAGGGCGGCCGGGCCCGCGCGGGCGGCCAGCGCGGGCTGCGCTTCCGCCCCGACGCCCCCGTCGCGTCGCTCGACCTGAGCCCCTACGCGGCGTCGCCCGACGCCGCCGGCCTGGCCGTGATCTTCCGCGCCGAGTAGTCCCTCCTCCGGGGATTACAAAAAACCTCGGTCCTTGAAGGGAAACCCCGTTACCCTCGGGCCTAATAGCTCGTAGGCCTCTTGTCTGGGCCCGGCTTCCCCATCCGCACCAGTCGCTGATCCGGAAGTTCCTCTATAATTCAGCAACGTCCCTGGTTGTTCCATTTAGAGGAGCCGAATTATGATCATCGAGAAAGCCGCCGCGAAAAAGTCCCTGGCCGTGACCTTGGCCCTGGCCCTTTTCGCTTCCGCGCCGGTGAACGCCTGGTCCCAGACCCAGGCCGCCGCGTCCCGCGCGGGCGCTTCCTCGGGAGTGATCGGCGCCGCCGGAACGATCGGCACGATGACTCCGAACATGTCGGCGGTGATGGCTCCCATCGCGCTGCCGAATCTCTCCCTGAACACCCCGTCCCCGGCGCTCGCTCCGGCGGTGAAGGCGATGGCCGCGGCGCCCGTCGCCGCCGCCCAGCCGACGGCGGCCGCCGCCCAGCCGCTCGCGCTCGAGGCGCACCCGGTCATCGGCGTCCTCAACGCTCTGCAGGCCAAGGGCGTCCAGCTTCCCGACACCCTGACCACGCGCGAGGACGCGGCCAAGCTCGTCGCCGCGGCCCAGGCCATGCCCGAGGGCACGGCCAAGCAGAACATGATCGCGATGGCGGCGGCGATCACCGCCGCGAACAACACGGGCTCGTCCGCCCAGCTCGGCCAAATTTTCGACGCCGAGCGGGCCCGCGCCGAAGCGCCCGAGCCCGTCGCGGCTCCGGCGCCGGTCCAGCCGACCGGCTGGCGCTCGGTCGTCTCGCGCCTGCTTCCCGCCTCGCTCGCGAAGATGGTCGTCAAGAAGACTCCGCCCGCGCCCGCCCCCGCGCCGGCTCCCGTCGCCCAGCCCGCGAACCCCGCGGATTTCGCGGTGAAGATCGCGGACATGCACTACGCGCCGTCCGCGGCGCAGCTCCCGGAGAACACCGCCAAGATCCCCGTCTCCGACAAGCAGGTCGTCGGCCAGGACGCGGGGCTGAAGGCGATCAAGTTCGGCCTGCAGATGCCCGGCCGCCACTACAACCTCTTCGTCGCGGGCCCCGACGGCTCCGGCCGCGCGACCGCGCTGCGCCACATGCTTCCCGAGGTGGCCGGCAAGATGGCGACCCCCGGCGACCGCGTCGCCGCGACCAATTTCGCGGACAAGGACAACCCCGCCGTCCTCAGCCTCGAGGCGGGCCGCGGCCCGGCGTTCGTGAAGGGCATCCGCAAGTTCGTGGCGACCCTCAAGGCGGTGCTGCCCGAGCAGCTCGAGTCCGGCCAGATCGGCGAGGCCAAGAAGCAGGCCGTCGCGCAGGTCGAGGCCGCGGCCGCCGAGCGCGAGGAGGCCTTCAAGGCCGAGGTCGCCGCGATCACGCTCGCCGGCGGCGTCTTCACCGTCGAGTTCTTCGCCAAGCCCTCCGGCGAGGGCCGCATGATGGTCGGCCTGAAGCTGATGCGCAACGGCCAGGCCGTCGATCCCGCCTCCGTGGACGCGGACATCGCGGCCGGCGCCTACACCCGCGCCCAGTTCGAGCAGGCGAACAAGGAGCGCGACCAGAAGTTCCCCGCGGTCATGGAGAAGTTCAAGGCCATGATGGAGCAGGGCAACAAGGAGATGGAGGCCATCCAGGAGCAGCTCGCCGAGCTCGAGTCCAAGGCCGTCGCCTCCATCGTCTCCCAGGTCGCCCAGCCGCTGATGGGGCTGGTCATGCCGGAGACCAAGGTCACCCCCGAGATGGCCGCGCTGCAGGCGAAGATCGAGGCGTGGTCCGCCGATTTCGAGACGAGGGTCTCGGCCGTGAACGTCGAGGGCTTCGGCATCGCCTTCATCCAGAACGGCAACAAGCTCATGGTCGCCTACACGCACGGCGGCGAGGCGCTGAATAAGGAGAAGGTCGCCGCCCTGATGGAGAAGGGCCTCACCCCCGCCAAGTTCAAGCAGATCCAGGAAGCGCTGGGCGCCGCCGTCGAGCCCCTGCTCAAGGAGTTCAAGGCCAAGAACCAGGAGTTCGGCGCCGCGCAGCAGGAGCTGGCGAAGAACCAGCCCAAGTCCGCACCGACGCCCGAGCAGATGAAGGCGGTCGGCTACGTGAAGATGCTGATGCAGTTCTCGGCGTCGAACTACCGCATCTTCATGGGAGCTATTGATGCATCGTCCGATAAGGACGATGCAGGGATCAAGGACGCCCCCGGCCAGAAGCCGATGGACGCCGAGGACTTCTTCGAGGCCAGCGTCCTCTCCAGCAACGGCGGCAAGACCGGCGCCCCGGTGGTCTGGGTCAACAATCCCACGCTCGACAAGGTCTTCGGCAAGGCCGACGACAATCGCCGCACGATGATCATCCCCGGAGTGGGCCTCGTCAAGGGCGGCGCCCCGGGCGGCCCGACCTTGATCGGCGGCGCGATCCAGCAGGCCGAGGGCGGCTTCCTGGTCATGGACTTCATGGACGTGCTGCGCGCCCCGGGCCTGTACCAGGCCCTGATGGCGGCCGCGAAGACCGGCGAGGCCTCGATGGTCGAGGGCGGCCTGCAGAGCCTGATGAACGGCAAGAACGAGGCGTACCACGTTCCCAGCAAGGTCAAGATCGTGCTCATCGGCTCCCCGAGCCTGCGCATGATGGTCGAACGCCAGGACCCCGACTTCGCGATGAACTTCCAGGCCTCGGCCGACTTCGAGTCCACGCTCAAGGTGAGCGAGGAGTCGGTGGCCGGCTACGTGCAGTTCTTCAAGAAGGCCGTGCTGACGCTCGCCGCCGAGCTCAAGCAGGACGTGACGAACCTGACGCAGGACGCGATGAGCGCC
>JAMPYD010000250.1 GCA_023700845.1 Elusimicrobiota bacterium
GCCCCCTGGGCGATGACGGAACGGCTGCCCGCGCCCGAGAAGCAGGAGTCGATGACGACGACCACTCTGGCGGCCGGGAGCTTCGCCAGCTGCGCGTACAGCTTCTTGATGGAATAGCCCGTTTCCTCGATGTAGGTCGGATCGGCGTCGAACGGGACGAGATACGACTCCCCCGTTTTCGGGTTCGGGGCGCCGTGTCCGGAGAAGTAAACATACACCTCGTCGCCGGTCTCGACGCGGTTCGAGAGCCAGCGCTCGAAATACTTCTCGAAGTCGCTCTTGGTCGCGCGGTCGTTGCTCAGCAGCGCCATGTTCTCGTCCGGCACGCCCAGCACCCGGCGGAAATACTTCGCCGTGAGCTGCGCGTCGCTCACCGCGAAGTCCGCTCGCGGAAGCGGGCCGCGATAGCGCTCGATGCCGATGACGACCGCGTGCGCGGTCGGCCGCGGAGAGACGCCCGCGGGCAGGATCTCGAGGCCGTCGGGATCAGCGGCGATCGCCGGCGGCGGAGCGGCGGCGGGCGCGCGCGGCGCGGGGACCGCCTCCGAGGACGTCGATTGATCGAACGATCCGGTCGCGCCCAGCAGCTCGGCGAAGGAAAGAGGCACCCCGCCGTTCAGGCCGCGCCGCCCCCCCGCCGCCAGCACGCGCCCGTCGGCGAGCAGGGCGGCCAGCGGATAGGTCCGGGCGGCGTTCAGGCGCGGCCCCGGCCGCCAGGTCCCGGAAGCGCCGTCGTAATATTCGGTGCTGTCGAAGTAGCTCGACCTGTTCTCGCCGCCGATGACCAACGGCGTTCCTCGGACCATCGTCATCGCATGAGCGTAGCGTTTGACGCCCATCGGCCCCGTCGGCGTCCAGCGGCCCGTCGCCGGATCATACACCTCCGCCGTGTCGGTCGCGCCGCTGACGTCGGAGGTGCGTCCCCCCGCGACCAGGACCTTGCCGTCCGGCAGAAGGCCGCCTTGATAATAAAAGCGGTCCACGCTCATCGAGCCCGTCGGCGTCCACCGGCCGGTCGCGGGGTCGTAGAGATCGGCCGTGGCGATCCCGGAACCGCCCGCGATCAAAACCTTTCCGTTTCTGAGCACCTGCATCACCGCGTAGAGGCGGGGCGCGCTCATGGTCCCCGCAGGCGACCAGGCGTCGCGGACGGGATCGTAAATTTCCGCGCTGCTCAGTTTTCCGTCGGCCGAGCCGTCGGAACCGCCCGCCGCGAGCACCCGGCCGTCCGGCAGCAGCGCGAGCTCGTGCCCGAACCGGATCTGCGCCATCGGCGCCGCGTAGCTCCAGGAATTATTCGACGGGTCGAAGATTTCGGTCGTTCTCAGGGAGATTCCCCCGTTCGGGCCCTGCCCCCCGCTGACCAGCACCCGTCCGTCGGCGAGCACGACGGACGAAACCCAGTAACGGCCGCGGTGGAGCGGCGGACCCTCCGTCCACACTCCCGTCTTCGGGTCGAAGATGTCGACGTCGGGCAGGCCCTGCGCCACGCCCTCCATCAGCCCGCCGATCAGCAGAACCCGGCCGTCCCGCAGCTTCTGCATCGCGCCGCCGAAGCGCCCGCGCATGAACGAATTCGTCGGGGTCCATCGCCGGCTCGCCTGGGCCTGCTTCGCCGACGGCCGAGCCGCCTCCGCGCGCCCGAGCACGCAGGACGCGGCCAAGGCCAGCGCGGCGACGCGGGCGAGCTTCATTTGCCCTCTCGCCACTGCGGGTCCTGGTCGCTGTTGAGCTCGCGGCGGGCGGTGCGCGCGACCTCGGGCTTCAGGTACTCGAAGACGCCCTTCATGTCCGGGCCCTTCTCCTTGAGGCCCTTGAGGAGGAAGTAGGTGAACAAGCCGTGGCCCTTTTCCTGATAGCTGTTGCTGATCTGGTCGCCGGCCGAGGCCGAGAGCACGGTGATCTTCGCGGGCAGGGCCTCGACCGTGGAGACGGTGACGAGCGGACGCGCGCCCTTGGCGAGCACGGAGCGGCCGCCCGCGCCGGAGAAGCAGGAATCCATGGCGACGGTCACCGACTTCGCCGGCAGCTTGGCGAGGCCCTCGTACAGGCGCGCGAGCGGATAGCCGGTCTGGTCGATGTAGGTCGGGTCGCCGTCGTAGGGGACCAGGTACGCGTCGCCCTTGGCGGGATTCGGCGAGCCGTGGCCCGAGAAATAGACGAACACCTCGTCGCCGGCCTCGACGCGGTTCGGGAGCCAGCGCTCGAAGTACTTCTCGAAGTCGCCCTTGGTCGCGCGCTCGTCGATCAGGACCGCGACGTTCTGCTCGGGCACGCCGAGCACGCGCTTGAAGTACTCGGCCGCGAGCTTCGCGTCCCCGGCGGCGAAATCCGCCGGCGGCAGCTTCTCGCGGTAGCGCTCGATCCCGATGACCAGCGCATGGCGCCGCGGCGAGACCGGAGCGGCGGCGGGCAAGGCGTCGAGGTCGCTCGCGACGCGCGGGGCGGACGCGTGGGCCGGCGCCGCGGCGGACGACGGCGCCGGAGCGCGGGGTGCCAGGGAGCGCACCCGGCCGGCGGCGACCTGGCGGATCTTCGTCACGTACTCGAGGTCCTTCTTGCTCATCTTCGCTTCCGAGAGCAAGGTCATGCCCGAGCGCGCCAGGTCCTCGGCGGTGATGCGCCGCCCGCTCGCGGCCTCCTCATCGAGTTTTTGCCGCAGCGCCTGTCCCGGCGCGAAGTCGCGCAGCAGGTGCATGATCAGCGTGCTCGAACCGAGGATGCCCGCCGTGCCGGAGCCGCTGCCCTGCCAGGACAGCGCGCCCGTGTAGGCGGAATACGCCTGAATCTCCGCGCGGTGGAAGATGCTCGAGCCTGCCTGGAAAATGCTCACGACCAGATCGCAGCCCGTGAGCTCCGGATGCTCGACGGTGAGCAGGTTGAATGAATAGGCGAGGCCGTGGTTGAAGGTGTAGTAATCGACGTCGTTGACCGCGCCCGCGCACAGCGCGGGATTAGCCGACGTCCCGTCCTCCGGCTGAACGACTTGCACCGAGCGCAGCTGCCCGGGCGCGCCCACGAGCAGCGGCGCGCCGCAGCCCGCGGCGCCGAGCGCGGCGAGGACGGAGACGACGGCGACGATGAGCTTCATTTGCGGTATCCCTCGATCGCGTGGACCTTCTGAAGGCGCCCCGAATGACGCCCCCCTTCAAACGGCGTGCCGAAGAACACCTTCACGATCTCGCCGTGGATCAGCTCGCCGTGCGACTTGCCGCCGATGCAGAGCACGTTGGCGTCGTCGTGCTGGGCGGCCATGCGGGCGGAGACCGAGTCGTAGGCCGCGACCGCGCGCGCGCCCTTGACCTTGTTGGCGGCCATGCACACCGCGCCGCCGAACCCGTCGATGAGCACTCCCTTGTCGAAGCGGCCGGAGACGACCGCCTCGGCGACGAGCTGGGCGACGTCGGGATAATCCACGGCCTCGGTCGAATGGCAGCCGAAGTCCACGACCTCGTGGCCCAGGGCCTGGATCGCCTTGATGATGAAGGCCTTCGCGCCGAACCCGCCGTGATCGCTGCCGATGACGACTCTCATTTTCCGTCCCTCCACTGCGGGGTCTGTTCGGAGTTGTACTTGCGGCGCGCCGTGCGGGAGACCTCGGGACCGAGGTACTCGTATGCGGCCTTGAAATCGCCCTTCTCCTTCAGGCCCTTGAGGAGGAAGTAGGTGAAGAGGCCGTGGCCCTGCTCCTGATAGCTGTTGGAGATCTGATCGCCGGCCGCGGCCGCGAGGACGGTCACGCGCGCGGGCGGGGCGTCGGCCCGGACCGTCACCAGCGGGCGCGCGCCCTTGGCCAGCACCGAGCGGCCGCCCGCGCCGGAGAAGCAGGAGTCGAGGGCGACGGTCACGCTCTTGGCCGGGAGCTTGCCGAGCAGGGCGTACAGCCGCTTGACCGAATAGCCGGTCTGCTTGATGTAGGTCGGGTCGCCGTCGAAGGGGACCAGGTAGGCGTCGCCCTTCGCGGGATCCGGCGCGCCGTGACCGGAGAAGAACACGAACACCTCGGAGCCCTTGTCGGCGTGATTGGGCAGCCACTGCTCGAAATACTTCTCGAAGTCGCTTTTCGTGGCGCGCCCGTCGACGAGCAGGGCGAGGTTCTCGTCGCTCACCCCCAGCACGCGCCGGAAGTACTCGGCGGCCAGGCGCGCGTCGGCGGCGGCGAAGTCGGCCTTGGGCAGGGACTCGCGGTAGCTCTCGACGCCGATGACGATCGCGACGGCGTTCGGGTTCGCCGGGCGCGCGGCGGGCAGGTCGTCGAGGTCGGAACGCGGCGCGGCCGGGGGCGCGGGCGCGGGAGCCGCGACGGCGGCGGCC
>JAMPYD010000251.1 GCA_023700845.1 Elusimicrobiota bacterium
AACCAGCGCCAGGCGACGAAGGACGCGGGCACCATCGCGGGCCTCGAGGTCGTGCGCATCGTCAACGAGCCCACGGCCGCCTGCCTCGCCTACGGCATCGACAAGAAGGGCAAGGACGAGAAGATCATGGTCTTCGACCTCGGCGGCGGCACGCTCGACGTCACCATCATGGACTTCGGCGGCGGCGTGTTCGAGGTCATCTCGACCTCCGGCGACACCCAGCTCGGCGGCACGGACATGGACAAGGCGCTCGTGGACTTCATCGTCGCCGAGTTCAAGAAGGAGACGGGCGCGGACGTGAGCAAGGACCCGATGGCCTACCAGCGCGTGCGCGAGGCGGCCGAGAAGGCGAAGATCGAGCTCTCGACGACGTTCGAGACCGACCTGAACCTCCCGTACCTCACCGCCATCGACAACGCCCCCAAGCACCTGGCGCTCAAGATCAGCCGCGCCAAGCTCGAGACGCTCGTCGAGCCCATCGTCAAGCGCTGCAAGACCAGCATCGAGCAGGCGCTGAACGACTCCAAGCTCAAGGCCTCCGACATCACCAAGGTCATCCTCGTCGGCGGACCGACGCGCATGCCCATCGTGCAGAAGTTCGTCGAGGACTACGTCGGCAAGAAGCTCGAGCGCGGCATCGACCCCATGGAATGCGTCGCCGCTGGCGCCGCGGTCCAGGCCGCCGTCCTCACCGGTGAAGTCAAAGACGTTTTGCTGCTCGACGTCACGCCGTTGACGCTGGGCATCGAGACCCTCGGCGGCGTGATGACCCCGGTGATCGAGCGCAACACCACGGTCCCCGTCGAAAAGTCCCAGACGTTCTCGACGGCCGCGGACAACCAGCCGGCCGTCACGGTCAACGTGCTCCAGGGCGAGCGCCCGAAGGCGTCGGACAACGTGCCGCTGGGCAAGTTCGACCTCGACGGGATCCCGCCGGCTCCGCGCGGCACGCCGCAGATCAAGGTCACCTTCTCCATCGACGCCAACGGCATCCTGAGCGTCAAGGCCGAGGACCTCGGCACGAAGAAGGCTCAGCACATCACCATCTCCGCGTCCAACAAGCTCGACAAGGCGGAGATCGAGAAGTTCGTCAAGCAGGCCGAGCAGTTCGCCGAGGAAGACAAGGCGTTCAAGGAGAAGGTCGCCGCCAAGAACGAGTCCGACACCTTGCTCTTCTCCGCCGAGAAGGCGCTGAAGGAGCACGGCGACAAGGTCTCCGCCGAGGACCGCCAGAACATCGACCGCGGCATCTCCGAGCTCAAGGAAGCGCTGAAGGGCGACGACCTCGCGGCCATCAACAAGGCCAAGGAAGCCCTGCTCAAGGCGTCGCATAAGCTCGCCGAGGAGATGTACAAGGCCGAGTCCGCGAAGGGCGGCGCTCAGCCCGGCGGACCCGAAGGCGCCGCCGGCGCCGAGGGGAAACCGAAGGACACCGTCGTCGACGCCGAAGTCGTCGACGAGGAAAAGAAATAAGGCGGCCGGGGCGGTCCGGGTGACACATGGCTGAAGACTACTACTCGCTTCTGGGGGTCGCGCGCAACGCGACCGACGCGGAGATCAAAGCCGCGTACCGGAAGCTGGCCATGAAGCATCACCCGGACCGCAACCCCGGCGACAAGGCCTCCGAGGCCAAGTTCCGGACGATCAACGACGCCTATCAGGCGCTGTCGGACCCGAAGAAGCGCAAGCTGTACGACCAGTACGGCGAGGCCGGCGTCAACCAGGGCGCCGGCGGCTTCGGCGGCCAGGGCGGCCCCGGCTTCGAGGGCTTCGGCCAGGGCGTCGACGTCAATGAGGTGTTCGGCGACCTGTTCGAGAACCTCTTCGGCGGCCAGGGCGGTCAGCGCGGCGGAGGCGGCGGGCGCCGCCAGGCGCGCGGCAACGACCTCAAGTACGAGACCACGATCTCGCTCGAGGACGCGTTCAAGGGCGTCCAGCTTCCCCTGCATTTCCAGCGCGTCGAGTCCTGCGGCACCTGCCACGGGACCGGCGGCAAGCCCGGCTCGGGCGTCAAACGTTGCACCCAGTGCCGCGGCGCCGGACGTGTCCAGGTCTCCCAGGGCTTCTTCGCGATGTCCCAGACCTGCCCGCGCTGCGGCGGCGAGGGCCAGATCGTCGAGGACCCATGCAAGGACTGCAAGGGCCAGGGACGCACGCGCAAGGACGCCGAGCTCAAGGTCAAGATCCCGCCGGGCATCTATCACGGCGCGACTTTGCGCATCTCCGGCGAGGGCGAAGGCGGCCCGCGCGGCGCGCAGCCCGGCGACCTGTACCTCGAGATCCACATCAAGCCCGACCCGCGCTTCGAGCGCAAGGACGACGACCTGTCCGTCGGCGCGGCCGTGGACATCGCCACCGCCGCGCTCGGCGGGCAGACCACGGTCCCGACCATCGACGGCGAGCCCGTCACGGTCAAGATCACCCACGGCACCCAGCACGGCGCGACCCTGCGCGTGCGCGAGAAGGGCATGCCCAAGCTCCACGGCCGCGGCCGCGGCGACCTGCTCGTCCACGTCCGCGTCGACGTGCCCCGCGACCTCACCGCGAAGCAGAAGGAGCTCCTCGAAGCCTTCCAGAAGACGCTCCACGAGGACCACGCCAAGAGCGACTCCGTCTTCGGCCGCATCTTCGGCAAGGACTAATAGGGTGTCAGGCTCGCAAATTCGTTGAATTCGTTCCCGGACTAATCAACGAATTTGCGAGCCTGACACCATTTGCCAAGTAGTAGAATCGGCGCATGCCCCAATTCCTCGTCGCGCCTGAAGACGTGAGCCATAACACGTTCCGCCTCGCCGGACCGGAGGCGTTCCATGTGTCCAAGGTCATGCGCCTGGCCTCCGGAGCCGAGCTCGATCTGTTCGACGGCAAGGGCGGTCGCTTCAAGGGCGTCATCGAGGCGGTCCACGCCGACGGCACGGTGACTGGCAAGGTCACGGAGACCCTCAAGGCCGACGACAAGCGCGCGCCCGTCGCGCTCAACCTCTACCTGGGCCTGCTCAAGGCCAGCCACTGGGATTACGCGCTCGAGAAGGGCACCGAGCTCGGCGTGTCGGCCTTCATCCCGTTGCTGACGCCGCGCACCGTCGTGCTGCTGCATGAGATCGAGCGCACGAAGGCCAAGGCGGAGCGCTGGTCGCGGCTGATCATGGCCGCCGCCAAGCAGTGCGGCCGCGCCGACCTGCCGCCCGTGCGCGACGCGGTGCAGTTCCGCGACGCGATCCGCGCGGTCAAGGGCAAGGGCGTCGTCCTCGTCGCGTGGGAGGGCATGAAGGGCTCGGTGGCGTCGCAGACGCTCGGGCCCGCCCTGCGCGCGGCCGACGCCAAGCGCGGCACGGACCTCCTCGAGGTCAGCCTGTTCATCGGTCCCGAGGGCGGCTTCTCCGACGAGGAGATCGAGCTCGCCGAGGCCGAGGGCGCGGTGCTGTTCGGCATGGGGCCGCGCGTGCTGCGCGCGGAGACGGCGGCCATCGCGGCCGCCGCGCTCGTGCAGTACGAGCTCGCGGGCGTATGAGCGTCGTCGAGTCCGAGGACGGAGTCCCGACGGCGGTCGCGCGCCAGCTCCAGGTCATCGCCTTCGCGATGGCCGCCGGGCTCGCGCTCATGGCCGGCCTCGTCCTCTGGGCGAACCACAACGCCGCCGGGGCCGTCCCGAGCGCCGCGCAGGTGAAGTCGGTCAACGCCTTGACCGCGATCATGATGGCCGTCTCCCTCGCCTTCATCGTCGGCTCCGAGCTGGCCTGGCGCTCGCTGCTGCTCAAGTCCCCGCGGCCGCTGAGCGGCCGGGTCCAGACGGCCTTCATCGTGCGTCTGGCCTGCCGCGAAGGCGCCGGCCTGCTCGGTCTGACGGTCGCCTATATCGCCGCCGTCAGCGGCGTCCTGCGGATCTACCCCGCCTACTGGGTCAACCTCGCGCCTTTCGGGCTGTTCCTCGTCTTCCTGGCGACGCATTGGCCGGCCGAGGACAGGTTGGCGGCCGAAGCCCGCGACGTGCTCGGCGAAAATCCTTCGTTTTTGAAAAAATAACGTTGATGCTAAAAGGGTAAATCGTATAACTCAAGTTATACGATTAGCGGCGTTAAAATAAGCGTTTTTTCCCCCGGAATCGAAGACTTTCAATCGCCTCGGCAATGGACCCACGCCCATAGGGGGGCCTAGGACCCTTGCCCGGGGGGGCCCAGAAGGCTATAATCCTTCGGTTGCAGGAGTGCCTGTTCTGCCGTATCGTCCGACGCGAGATACCCGCCCAGATCGTCCATGAGGACGAGCAAGCGCTCGTCTTCAAGGACATCACGCCCCAGGCGCCGACGCA
>JAMPYD010000252.1 GCA_023700845.1 Elusimicrobiota bacterium
GCGTGACGAACGGAGCCAGCACGGCGGGTCGGGCGCGCAGGGAGGCGATGATCAGCGGCCACACCTCGGACGGGTCCCAGGGCGTGAGCGTGATCAAGGAGCCCTTCGGGAAGTTGTCCTGCAGCAGCTGCAGGGCCTGAGGGCAGGCGTGGGTCGGGCCGTCCTCGCCGGTGAGCGGGCCGGCGTGGGCGTTGACCATGATCCAGGCGCGGTAGGGCTCGCCCGTCGCCTCGTGGCGCATCTGCTGGCCGATGGAGTGCAGGCGCGCGGGGACGTGCTCGAGCGCTGCGATGAAGGCCGAGTAGGAGCTCGAGACGCCGATGTGCAGGCCCAGGCTCGAGGCCCCGGCCATCACGCCGCCCATCGCGTCCTCGCAGATGCCGCCGACGGAGATCAGGCGCGAGAGCGGGTTGTTCTTGGCGTGGAACCAGCCCTTGGCGAAGGCCTTGCTGACGGGGGAGACGCTCGTGGACTCGGCCAGGTCGGCCGCGCAGGCGATGACGGCGCCCTTGGTGACGGTGTTGAGGTAGCCCAAAGCGTCGCCCAGGGCGCCGCGGATGGTGGCGGCCTTGCCGGCCTCGAGCTTGAGCGGCTCGGGCGTGACCTCGGCATTGAGGTCGGACTTGTAGAGGGCCGCCAGGTCGGGGCCGCCGGCGCGCACGGCGCGGCCTTTCGGCGTCGCCTCGCCCGCCTCGGCCACGCGTCCGGCCGCGAAGCGCGCCACGTCGGGGCGCTTCGTCTCGAACGCCTTGCGCATCGTCAGCAAGGTCTCCCAGTACGCCGCCTCGACGCGATCCGGGGTCTTTTCCCCTTCGAAGCGGGGGAGCTTGACGCCGAACGCCGTCTCGAAAGGCTCGACGGCCTTGTAGAAGGCGTCGGAGCAGAAGGCGTGGCCCGCGCCGTGGGAGCCCTTGCCCTCGATGCCGTACTTCCAGCCCTTCGTCGTGCGGTACACGATCGCGGTGGGCTGGCCGTTGTTCAGCGAGAGCGCCGCCTGCTGCGCGGCCAGCACGCGGCGGAAGTCGCTGCCGTCGCCGGCCTCGACGAGGTTCCAGTCGTTCATGTACAGCAGCTCGCGCGGGTCCCACTGCACGTAGTCGCCGGGCTTGTCGCCCTCGGCCGTTACGCGGTCGGAGTCGATCGAGGCCTGGTTCCAGTCCAGGTGCATGATCGCGTTGGAGAGGCCCGCCGTGGCGGCGGTGGCCAGCGCCTCGTGCACGCGCCCGGCGGTCATCCCGCCTTCGCCCTCGAGGATGTGGACGCGGGGGCCGTTCGGGCCGAAGGCGTCCATCGCCGCCAGGGCCAGGCCGACGCCGGTGCAGTCGCCGACGCCGGAGGCGCCGGTGGCGACGGGCACGAAGGGCGTCATCGGGGTGGGGTGGCCGTCGAGGGCCATGCACTTGAACTGCCGGAACAGGGGCGTCGACTGCGTCGGGTTGCGGCGGAAGCCCAGGAGGTCCTCGAGGCGCAGGCGGCGGCGCTCGGCGGGCAGGAGGTCGGGGCGGGCGATGCGCATCCACTCGTCGCGCAGCGCGTACATGCCGTACAGCCCCATCGCCTTGTGGCCGGCGGCGTAGACGAGCACGTCGTTGTCGATCGTGTCGGGCCGGGAGAAATCGTAGCGGAGGTTCTTGTAGAGGAGCGAGGAGACGATGCGCCCCGAGGAGATGCTGCCGCCCGGATGGCCGGAGTTCGGCACGAAGTTGAAGAGGATCGCGCACAGCGCGCGGTAGGCGGCGTCCATCGCCTCGAGCGTCTCGACGCCCTCGAAGGAGGCGGGCTCGGGCTTCAGGTAGACGGCGCGGCGGGGCCTCAGCGTGAACGTTTCTGCGGCGGCGGCGGTGGGCATGTTTTTCTCCATCGTGCGGGTAACAAAACGATCATACCACTTGGGGAATCGTCCGCCGAGGGCGGGGCGCTAGGGGCCCCAGTGGCCGGAGGGCTTCGGCGGCTCGAAGCGGTCGCACGCCGGGCGGGACGTGACGTTCGCCGGGAGGACGCGCTTCTTGCGCGCGCAATGATGGCGCGAGCCTTTCTTGGGATCGATCTGCATGTCGCAGTGGCGGCACTCGACGCACTTGCTCTTGCGTGTCATGACCCTTGCCTCTTCTCGGACTCCCAGAATCCGTCGATGCGCTTCTGCAGCGCGGCGATCTCCGCGGCGGGCATGTTCTTGAAGCGGCCCTGGGCCTTGAGGTACTCCTCGACGGGCTTGCGGTTGGCCACGTTCATGTTCAGGCGCATCGCGCCGTTCTCCACCTCGTAGAGCCGGAACATCCCGGTCTGGACCGCGAGGCGCGAGAGCTTCGTCGTGTCCATCGGGTCGGTCTTCCAGCCGGGGGGGCACGGGGACAGGATGCGGATGAAGCGGAAGCCCTTGACGGTCTTCGCCTTGGCGAACTTGCGCACCATGTCCTCGGCGTAGGCGGGCGTGGCGGTCGCGAAATAGGGGATGTGGTGCGCGAGCATGATCGCGTCGAGGTCCTTCTTCGGCCGCGCGCTGCCCGCCGGGGTCGACATCGTCCACGCGCCGTCGGGGGTGCCGCCGCTGCGCTGGACGCCGGTGTTCATGTACGCCTCGTTGTCGTAGCAGACGTAGAGGATGTCCTCGTTGCGGTCGGCCGCGCCGGACAGCGCCTGGATGCCGATGTCGAACGTGCCGCCGTCGCCGGCCCAGGCCACGACCGTCGTCTCCCGGTCGCCGCGGGCGACGAGGCCGGCCTTGACGCCGGTCGCGGTGGCCGCGGCGGCGGCGAAGGGGCTGTGCAGGAGGGGAAGGTTGATCGAGCTGCGCGGGTTCGCCCCGGAGATCACGGTCCAGCAGCAGGCGGGCACGACCATGACCGTCTGCTGGCCCAGGCCCTTGAGCGCGTAGCGCATCGCCATCGTCGCGCCGCAGCCCTGGCAGGCCAGGTGGCCCGAGCTCATCAGTTCCGGGACGGGGATCGAGGTCTTCGTCTTCTTTAAAGTGGTCATCGCGCGTCCTCCACCCAGGTCGCGGCGGGAATCTCGGCCACGGGCGCGTCGTCGACGCGCTCCCAGATCTCCTGGAGGAGCTCGACGGTGATGTCGCCTCCGCCGAGGCCGGTCACGTAGCCGTGGACGGAGACGCCGGGCCGCGGGTACAGCGCGGCCTTGATCTCCTGGGCGAAGATGCCGCCCATGCCGGGGGAGTAGTTGCGGTCGACGACCGCGAGCTTCATGCCCGGCTTGACGAACGCGCGCAGCGCCTTGGCCGGGAAAGGCCGGAAGGCGCGCAGGCGCAGGTTGCCCGCCTTGAGCCCCTTCTCGCGCATCGCGTCGACGGCGGCGCGCGCGGTGGAGCCGACGGCGCCCGAGGTCACGAGGATCGTCTCCGCGTCCTCGCAGCGGTAGGCGTCGAGCTGCCCGTAGGAGCGGCCGAAGATCTCGCCGAACTCCTTGCCGACCTCCTCGAGGGCGTCCTCGGCCTCGGCCATGTCGGCGGCCATGCGGCGGCGCAGGCGCAGATAGTCCTTGGGCTGGGTCAGCGAGCCGAAGGTGATCGGCTGCTCGGGATCGAGCTTCAGCTCCGGCCGGAACGGGGGCAGGAAGGAGTCGACGTCGGCCTGGCTCGGGACGTCGACGGGCTCGTAGCTGTGGGAGAGGGTGAAGCCGTCGAGCACGACCATCGACGGGAGCATCACGCGCTCGGCGATCTTGAACGACATCAGCACCGTGTCGAGGACCTCCTGGTTCGTCGAGCAGTAGGTCTGCATCCAGCCCGTGTCGCGCTGGGAGAGGGAGTCGGTCTGGTCGGTCCACAGGTTCCAGGGCGCGGCGAGCGCGCGGTTGACGTCGACCATGACGATGGGCAGGCGCGCGCCGGCGACCCAGTGCAGGACCTCGTGCATGTAGGCCAGGCCGTGGGAGGAGGTCGCCGTGAAGGTCCGCGCCCCCGCCGTCGAGGCGCCGAGCAGGGCCGCCATGACGGAGTGCTCGGACTCCGCGGCGATGAACTCCCCGGGGAACTCGCCTTTGGACTTCATTTCCGCCAGAGCCTCGAAGACCTGGGTGGCCGGGGTGATCGGGTAGCCGACCGAGACCTGGGTGCGGGCGAGCTGGGCGGCGACGGCCGCGGCGTGGTTGCCGCTCAGGACTTTTTTCATGACGCGCTCTCCGCGACGAAGTGCACGCAATGCGCGGGGCATTCGGCGACGCAGATGCCGCAGCCCTTGCAGTAATCCATGTCGATGCTGGGGACCTTGTCGGTCAGGTCGACGCACGCCTCGGGGCACTGCTTCCAGCAGATGTTGCAGCCGA
>JAMPYD010000253.1 GCA_023700845.1 Elusimicrobiota bacterium
CCACGCCGCTCGACCTGTGGGTGGGCGAGCGCCGCGCCGGCTCCACCTCGGCCTCCGCCCCCGCCGGCGGCGAGGGGCGCGCTTTGCTGGCCCTGCCCGCGGCGGAGCGCCCCGCCGCGCCCTCCTGGGCCGGTCGCGCGGCGGCCCGCGCCGACGCGCTGGCCGTGGACGACGAGACGTACTTCTCGATCTCCCACCGCCCCTCCCCGCGCGTGCTCGTGCTCTACTCCGACCCGTCGTTCTTCCGCGCGGGACGGGCCGGCTGGTTCCTGCGCGAGCTGTTCGGAGGAGGACGGGAGACCTTGGCCGGACGCGAGGCCGATTTCCTGGAGACGGCGCGCTGGAACGAGGCCGACCTGTCGAAGTACGGGACCGTGCTCGTGGCCGACGCGTCGCGCCCCGCGCCCGGCCTCTCCGCCGGACTCGAGGGCTTCGCCGCGCGCGGCGGCGGCGTGTGGTTCGTGCCCGGCGCGCGCGGCCAGGTCGCGGACCTCGCCGCGTATCCGTGGCTTCCCGCCCGCTTCGGCGCGGCGCTGGAGAGCTCCTCGCCGGGCCTGAAGGCCGCGCGGTCGGGCGAGGCGACGTCGGGCTGGGACGAGCTGGACCTGTCGAAGGTGAGCGTCTCACGACTGTTCGCCCTGGATCCGGCGGCGGGGTCCGAGGTGTGGGCCGTCTCCGGCTCGGGGGCGCCCCTGCTCGTGGCCGGGACGATCGGCCGCGGAAGGGCCGTGGTGTGGGCCGCGCCCCTGGACGCGAGCTGGTCGAACCTGGGGCTCAAGCCCTTCTTCGTCCCGTGGGCGCGCGCCTGCCTCTCGCTCACCGTCGCCGGCTCCGCGGCGGACGCGGCGCGCAAGGCGAAGGTCGGCGAGCCGCTCGTCCGCGCCTGGTCGTCCGGCGAGGCCGCGCCCGACCGCGTCGTCGTCCGCGCGCCCGACGGCCGCCGGACCACGCTCGAGGTGTCGGGACGCAAGGCCGTCCTGCCCGAGACCGCCGTGCCGGGCCTGTACGCCTTCGAGGACGGCGCGCGCGACGTCGTCTTCGCCGCCAACCTGGACGCGTCGCGCGGGGAGAGCGACCTGCTTCCGGCGAAATCCCCTCCCTGGCGTGCGGCCGGCGTCGACGAGCTCGACGAGGCCTTCCTCGACGCCGTGCACGGCAAGGACCTCTCCGCCTGGCTGCTGGGCCTCGCGGCGCTGATGCTGCTGATCGAAATGTTTCTTTCCCTGCCCAGCGCCCGCGCGGCGGCGCTGGCGGCCTTGCTCGTCCTGCCCGCCGCCGCCCAGCAAGGCGACCGGTTCATCTGGACGCAATTGCAGCTCGGCGAGAGCTGGGACCCGTATCCCGACGCGCCCGACTACGCGGCCGCCTGGCTCGCGGAGGTCACCAGCGTGCGCGCCGCCCCCCAGCGCCGCGCCATCACCTTGCGCGACCCCGCTTTGTTCTCGTCGCCGTTCATCTATCTCGCCGGCGCCTCCGCCCCGGAGCCGCTTCAGGACGACGAGCTGCGCCGCCTGCGCCAGTTCATCTCCGGCGGCGGCTTTCTGTGGATCGAGGACTCCGGCGGCGGCCCCCCCGGCTCCTTCGACCGCTGGGTCCGGCGCGAGCTTCCCCGCGTCCTGCCCGACGCCGAGCTGCGGCCCCTGCCCGTCGATCACGTCCTCTACCGCACGTTCTTCCTCCTGCGCGGCCCCGCGGGACGCGTGCGCGTGCACGGCGCCCTGGAGGGCGTCGACTGGGGCGGGCGCGTCGCCGTGCTGTACAACCGCGACGACGCCCTGGGCGCGTGGGCCAAGGACGCGCTGGGCAAGCCGCTGCGCTCCTGCGTCCCCGGCGGCGAGGCCCAGCGCGAGCTGGCCAAGCGCCTGACGCTCAACGTGATCATGTACTCCCTCACCGGGTCCTATAAATCGGACGCCGTCCACCAGGCCGCCATCCTCGACAAGCTGAAGGCCGCGCCATGACCGGCTGGGGCCTGGAGTCCGGCGCCGGCGTCTGGTCCTGGGCCGCCGCGGCCGCGCTCGCCGCCGCGTTCCGGCTCCACGCCGCGCGCTCCCCCGCGCGCCGCCCGCTGCTGATCCTGCGCGGGGCCGCCGTCGCCGCGCTCGTCCTCGCGATCCTGCGCCCGGCCCTGCTCGCCCGCGAGGGTCGCCTGGCCAAGCCGCGCCTGCTGATCCTGCTCGACGCGGGCCACGCGATGAAGGGCAAGGCCCCCGGCGCCGCCTCGCGCCTCGCCCAGGCGGCGGCGTGGCTCAAGAAGCACCGCGCCGAGATCGAAGATCGCGCGGACGCGACCGTCACCCTCGTCTCCGACCGCGCCCGCCCGCTCGGCGGCCTCGACAAGCTCGACGCGGCCGCCGCCGAGGGCACCGCCTTCAAGCCCGATCAAAGCCTGCCCGACGCCTTGCCCGCCGAGGGCCCGCCCGCGCGGACCTGGCTGATCACCGACGGCATCGCCGAGGGCGGCGGGGACCTCGGGCGCCTGCTGGCCGGCCTGGGCTCCCCGGTGGACCTGCTCGGCGCGGGGCCGTCGAAGCGGGAGACGGGGGCGGCCTTCCTCGACCTGAAGGCCCCGGACTTCGCCTTCCTGCACGGCGCCATCCCGGTGGAGGCGACGGTCGAGGCGACGGGCCTGGCCGGGCGCGAGGTCGTGGTGACCCTGTCGCGCGCCGACGAAGGCGCGCCCGGCGGCTGGCGCGAGACGGAGCGGCTCAAGCGCCGCGTCGGCGCGGACCTGGAGACCTTCCCCGTGAGCCTCTCCGCGCGCGCCGACGCTCTCGGCACGGCGCGCCTGCGGCTGACCGCGGCGGGCGGCGGTCGGGAGCGCGCGCGCGAGTTCCGCGTGGAGACCGTGCGCCAGAAATACCGCATCATGTACCTGGCGGGACGCCCCAGCCCGGAGTACTCGGCGCTGCGCGAGTTCCTCAAGGCGGACCCGAACCACGAGCTGGTCTCCTTCGTGATCCTGCGCAATCCGGAGAACCCCTCCCCCGCGCCCGACCGCGAGCTGTCTTTGATCCCGTTTCCCGTCGACGAGATCTTCGGCCGCGCCTTGCCGCAGTTCGACCTGTTCATCCTGGAGAACTTCTCCGCCGCGCGCTTCCGCCTGCCGCCGCAGTACCTCGACGCCCTCAAGCGCTTCGTGATCAACGGCGGCGCCCTTCTCGTCAAAGGCGGCGACAACGCGTTCTCGGCGGGCGGCTACAAGAATTCCCCGCTCGAGGAGGTCCTGCCCGTCGTCCTCTCCGCCCGCGCGCCGGACTTCGTGCCCGGTTTGTTCTCCCCCAAGCCCGGCCCGCCCGAGCATCCCCTCGTGCGCCTGTACGAGACGCCGGAGCTGTCCCAGCGCGCCTGGGCCGCCCTGCCGCCGCTCGACGGCTGGGGCCGCTTCGCCTCGGTGCGCGCCGGCGCCGCCGTGCTGGCCTCCCACCCCGGCCAGACGACCGAGGACGGACGCCCCCTGCCCGTCGCCGCGGTGCGCTCCTTCGGCCGGGGCAAGGTGATGATGATCTCGACGGACTCCTCCTGGCGCTGGAAGCTCGGCGCCGCCGCCGACCCCGACGCCGCGGGCTTCTACGCGCGCTTCTGGACGCGGGCGGTGCAGTACCTGACGGGCGGGCTCGACCTGTCGAAGGTGAAGTTCGCGCCCCTGCCCGACCGCGTGCCGCCGCGCGAGCCGGCGCGCCTGTCCCTGCGCGTCTTCGACGAGGGCTTCGGCCCCGCGCCGGCGGCCGACACGCGCGTGAGCGTGACCTGGACCGGCCCCGACGGAAGGCCCCGCGAGGTCGCCGCGCGCGAGACCGAGCCGGGCGCCTACGCCGTCGAGCTGCTCGGCCTGTCCCCCGGCGCCCACAAGGTCCGCGCCTCGGCCCGCGTGCGCGGCCGCCCGTGGGGCGAGGACGAGGCTCGCTTCTCCTGGGAGCCCGTCACCGACGAGCCGATGGACCGGGCCTGGCTGACCAAGGCCGCCGCCGCGGGCGGCGGGCGCTTCGTCGACCTGGCCTCGGTCCGCCCCGGCGAGCTGCTCGACCTCCTGCCCCCGGCGCGGCCGCGCGACGAGACGCTCCGGCGCCTGCGGCCGTTCCTGTCGCCGTCGTGGCTGGCCCTCGCGGCCCTGCTCTTCGTCCTCGAGTGGGCGCTCAGGAGGCGCTCCGGCCATGCTTGAGCCCGCCCTCGTCTTCCTCGGCTTCGCCGCGCTCGGCGTCTACCAGGCGGCGCCCTCGGTCACCACCGGCGACGCCGGGGAGTTCTCCGCCGCGGCCGCGTCGTGGGGC
>JAMPYD010000254.1 GCA_023700845.1 Elusimicrobiota bacterium
CCTGGTCGCCCGCCCGGCCGTCCCCGAAGAGGCCCGCGCCCCGCGACATCGACGCGTGGAACTTCTCGTCGAGCAGCAGCCGCGAGGCGGCGCCGACGACGTCGCGCGCGCGCGTGCCGGCGAGGACGGCCGCCCCGGCGCTCACCGCCTCGGGACGCTCGGTCACCTTGCGCAGGATGACGACGGGCTTGCCCAGCGACGGCGCCTCCTCCTGGAGCCCGCCGGAGTCGGTCATGACGAAGGAGCAACGCCGCAAGAGACGGATCAGGTCGAAGTAGTCGAGCGCGGGCAGGAGGTGGACGCGCGGGTGGCGCAGGCGGCCGCGCACGACGCGCGACACCCGCGGATTCATGTGCACGGGATAGAAGAGGCGCAGGCGGGGATGCCGCTCGACCAAGGTCCGGAACGCGCCGCACAGGGATTCGAGAGGCTTGCCCAGGTTCTCGCGGCGGTGCGTCGTGACGACGACCGCCTGGTCGCCCGCCCGCAGCGAGGCGACGGCGGCGCGCAGCGCCGGCTCGCGGTAGCCGCGGGGCCCGGCGCCGTCGTGCAGAAGCGCGTCGACCACGGTGTTGCCGGTCTGGACGATGCTCGCGCCGGGGACGCCCTCCGCGAGCAGGTTCTCGCGCGCGCCGCTCGTCGGGGCGAAATGCAGGTCGCTCAGGCGCGCGATCATGACCCGGTTGGTCTCCTCGGGGTACGGGTTGCCGCGGTCGAAGGAGCGCAGGCCCGCCTCCACGTGCCCCACCGGCACGCGCTCGTAGAAGGCCGCCAGCGCCGTGACGAAGGCCGTGGTCGTGTCGCCCTGGACGAGCACGAAGTCGGGGCGCCGGCGGCGCAGGACCTCCTGAAGCCTGGGCAGGGCGCGCGAGGAGAACCCGTTCAGGTCCTGGTTCGGCCGCATCAGGTCGAGGTCGAAGTCCGGACGCAGGTCGAAGTTCGACAGCATCAGGTCGAGCATCTGCCGGTGCTGGGCCGTGACGCACAGGCGCGTCGTCAGGTCGCCCCGCGCGCGGAGCGCGCGGACGACCGGAGCGAGCTTGATGGCCTCGGGACGGGTTCCGAAGACGGCGAGGATGACGGGCTTATTCACGGTGTCTCCTGTTCAATTCATGAGCTCCGCCCGCGGCGGCGGCGCGAGGTGCGGGTGACGGTGCGGCGGCAGGCCTTCGCGCGTGCGCGCCTCGCCCGCCCTCTCGATGATCTCGACGATGTTGCGGCGCCCCGCCAGCACGAGCCGGTAGGGATACGGGAAGTTGGCGTCGAGCCAGCCCTTCATCCGCTCGTCGCCGACGACGGCGGCGGCGACGATGACGGGACGGGAGCGCGCGTCGGCGACGACCATCAGGTGCTCCCGGCACGCGCACTCGATGATGAGGTCCAGGTCCTCGCGGCGCAGCTGGGCGTAGTCGAGCACGCGGGCCTCGACCTTGAGCTGCCCGGCCAAGGCCGACACGATCTCGCTCTCCTTCGCCCAGCCGTTGTCGACGAGGATGTCGCCGAGCCGCTTGCCCGTCCCCTTCTGGGCCTGCAGGGCCGCGCTGAGGTGCGACAAGGTGATCCGCCGCTGCTCGAGGAGGAGGTCGCCGAGCTTGCGCTTGTAGCCCAGAAGCTGCGCCTCGGACGGGAAGGCGTGGGCGGTCTTCGCCCAGACGAGCTTCTCGCCGGTCAGCCTGTTGCGCAGGAAGATGTGGGTCGCGCGGACCACCGCGCAGAAGTTGATCACGTTCCCCCAGATGATCCGGGGCAGGGACAGCGCCGCCTGCTTCCAGGAGGAGATCCGCGCGTCGCACGCCACGCGCTGGACGCAGCGGTTGAAGAGCAGCAGCGCGTCCACGAGGATGACCTTCCAGACCCAGCCGTCGGCCGGGATGAACGGCGGGCGCCCCGGCTCCTCGCCGGCCGGAAGCCAGTACGGGCCGAGGGCGGCCTCGAGCAGCAGCAGGTAGCCCAGTATGTTGACCGAGTTGGTCATCAGCGCCTTGCGGTCGCGCCAGATCATGTAGCGCAGCGGGAGATCCCCCTCCCAGCCGCGCTGCTGCCAGCCGTGGAAGACGATGCCGAGCGTCCAGCGGGCCTTCTGGCGCACGGCGTCGGAGAAGTTCGACGGGAAGTATTCGCGCGTGCCCACGAGCTCGCGCACGATCCTCAGCTTCGTCCCCTCGACCAGGGTCCGCTCGACGGTGAACTGCAGGAGCATCGAGCGCTCGCCGATGGCCTTCAGCCGGAAGGCGAGGTCGTAGTCCTCCGTGAACGTGCCGACGTTGAAGACCTGGTTGTTGTGCTTGAGCGCCAGCCGCTCGATCGCGGCGCGGGAGAAGCCGGTGCCCACCCCCGCCGAGGGCACCATGCCGCTGAGCCGCTCGCGCACCACCATGTCCTTGAGATGCGACTCGGCGAACTCGTCGAGATAGGTGCCGGCGGTCATCTCGCCGGCCGGCGATTCGAAGGGGATCACCGGAAGCTGGACCATCGCCGCCTCCGGGATGAAGCGGTTCATCAGCTTCAGGGACAGCGGATGGACGAGGTCCTCCGAGTCGTGCAGCATGAGGATGGAGATGCGCTTGCCCGTCTCCTTGTCGTAGTGCCGGATGCCCTCGATGATCCAGTTCAGGCAGTCCGCCTTGTTCGTCGGCCCGTCATGAGGGCAGACGATGCGGTGGACGCGCGGGTCCGCCTCGGCCACCCCGGCGACGGCCAGCATCGTGGCCTCGTCGTTCGGGTACGTGCCGACGAAGACGTCGTAGTTCCGGTACTCGACCGTGCTCAGCGTGTTGCGCAGCATGTGCGCGATGACGGCGTCCTCGTGCCAGGCGGGGATCATGATCGCGATGCCCTGCTCGGGCAGGGCGCGCAGCTCGGCCTCCGTGACCTCCGCGGGCCCGTTCCGGAAAAGGCGCCGGCTCAGCTGGGAGCCGTAGTAGCAGACGTCGATGAACAGGTCGTCGAGCCCGCTGACGAGAATGGCGACGGCCGAGAAGCACGTCAGCCACACCAGGACGGCGCCGAAGTCGATCGTCACCAGACCGGCCTCCGGCGGCGCGTCGGCTCGAAGCCCGCCGCCGCCGGCCGGCGGCTGAAATGCGCGTAGTAGGCGACCGTCGCGCGCACCTCGTCGTAGCGCGGGCCGTAGGGGTTGGGGTCGCGGCCCTCGATCCCCGCGTACCAGCCGCGCAGGTATTCGGCCCGGACGCTGAGGTTCGCCGTCGTCAGGGGCTGGAACTCGAGGCCGACGCCGGCCTCGACGATGTTGTTGTAGAAATCCCGGTTCGAGTCCTTGTGGAAGTACGCGGGCACGTACGCGGTCAGCTGGGAGGATCGCCCCGCCGGAATCCGCAGGCCTCCCCGGACGCGGAGGGTCGCGATGACGTTGTCGCGGTACCGGCCGTACCAGCCCGCGTTGAGCCCCGCGTCGGCGAACAGGCGCTTCGGGCCCGGCCAGTAGCGGTAGTCGGAGAGGACGACGCGCCCGTCGGTCTGGGTCCGGTTCGGGCGCTCGGAGGTGCGCAGCAGGTTGACGGTCAGCCCCCATTCCGCCGTCAGGCTCGCGCTCCAGCCTTTCGGCTGCAGGCGCAGCCCCGGCGCGAACGAGACGGCGTCGTCGGAATAGATCTCCGGGACCTCGCCGCTGCGCGAGCGCGTGTCGCGCGTGCCGCGGACCGCGGCGTAGATCGCCAGCGGGCCGGCGTGATCGGGCTTCCAGCCGGCCTTCGCGTCGAACGAGAAGACCTTGTTGGCGAAGCGCGAGGAGCTGAGGGCGGCGGCTTCGAGATCGAGGTACAGCGGGTCGGTGCGGGAGAGGATCCTTTCGAGCGCCTTGCGCGCCGGGCCTCCGATCGCCGGGTCCGGGCTCTCCGCCGCCGCCGCGAAGGATCTCCGCGCGGCCGCCTCCTCGTGGAGGCTGTCGTAGATGTAGCCCAGTTCGAGGGCCGTGCGGTGGTCCCGCGGCTCCAGAAGCCGGACCCCCTCGAGCCGCGCCGCCGCCTCCTTCATGTCCCCGTCCGCCGCGCTCATGTAGCCGAGCTGCTTGGCGATCAGGCTCTTTCCCGGATCGGCGCGCAGGGCCATCTGGAACTTCTCGCGCGCCGCCGCGGCGTCGTCCCTCCGGAGGAGCTCGTAGCCCTGGTTCAGCAGGGCGTCGCGGCGGATTCCCGCCGCCTCGGGGGGATCCTCCTCGAGGCCGCGGAGCGCGGCCCGCGCCTGCTCCTGCAGCTCGCCGGGCTCACGCGCGGCGAGGGCGAATTCGTCGGCCGCCGCGGCGCGGTCCCCG
>JAMPYD010000255.1 GCA_023700845.1 Elusimicrobiota bacterium
ATGTTGATCGGGCCGGTGTGCTTGGAGCGGACCAGGCGGTCGATGCCGTCGACGAGGTCGGTGACGAAGGTCAGGCTGCGGGTCTGGGAGCCGTCGCCGTACACGGTGATCGGCTTGCCCTTGAGCGCCTGGGTGATGAAGTTGGGGACGGCGCGGCCGTCCTCGGTGCGCATGCGCGGGCCGTAGGTGTTGAAGATGCGCACGATGCGCACGGGCATGCCGTGGTAGCGGTGGTAGGCCATCGCCATCGCCTCGGCGTAGCGCTTGGCCTCGGCATAGACGCCGCGCGGGCCGATCGGGTTGACGTTGCCCCAGTAGGTCTCGGGCTGGGGGTTCACCTCGGGGTCGCCGTACACCTCGGAGGTGGACGCGAGCGCGAAGATCGCCTTCTTGTCCTTGGCCAGGCCGAGCGCCTTGTGCGTGCCGAGAGCGCCGACCTTGAGCGTCGGGATCGGCCAGCGCGCGTAGTCGATCGGGGAGGCCGGGCTCGCGAAGTGCATGACGAGGTCGAGCGGGCCCGGCACGTGCAGAAAGTTGGTCACGTCGAGCTTGATGAACTCGAAGCGGGGGTTGCCGATCAGGTGCTCGATGTTCGCCATGCTGCCGGTGATGAGGTTGTCCACCGCGATGACCTTGGCGCCCTTCTTGAGGAAGTTGTCGCACAGGTGGCTGCCGAGGAACCCCGCGCCGCCGGTGATGAGGACGCGCTTGATCACGGGCGTCCCACTCCGGCGTAGTCGAAGCCCAGGGCGCGGGCCGCGTCCGGGTCGAAGATGTTGCGGCCGTCGAGGAGCACGGCCGTGCGCATCAGCTTCTTGGCGCGGGCCAGGTCGAGAGCCTTGAAGCGCGGCCACTCGGTGACGATCGCGAGCGCGTCGCAGCCCTTGAGCGCGTCGTACTCGTCCTTGGCGAAGTGCACGCCCTTGAACTCGGGGAGGACCTTGGCCCGCTCCATCGCCACGGGGTCGAAGGCGCGGACCTTGACGCCGCGGGCGCGCAGGCCGGCCACGACCTCGAGCGAGGGCGCGTAGCGCATGTCGTCGGTGTCGGGCTTGAAGGCGAGGCCGAGAACGGCGACGGTCTTGCCCTCGAGGTTCCAGAGCTTCTCCTCGATCTTGCGCGACACCCACGTGAGCTGGAGCGCGTTGACCTCCTGGACGGCCTTGAGGAGCTTGAAGTCGTAGCCCTTCTGCTTGCTGATCCAGTGGAAGGCCTCGAGATCCTTCGGAAAGCAGAAGCCGCCGAAGCCGATCCCCGCGTTGAGGAACATCGGCCCGATGCGCCGGTCGAGCCCCATGCCCTGCGCGACCAGCTTCACGTCGGCGCCGACCTTCTCGCACAGGGCGGAGACCGCGTTGATGTAGGAGATCTTGGTGGCGAGGAAGGAGTTCGACGCGTGCTTGATCAGCTCCGCGCTCTTGAGGTCGGTGACGAGCACCGTCGCCTTCAGCGGGGCGTAGATCTCGCGCATCAAGGTCTCCGCGCGCTTGGAGGAGACGCCGATCACGACGCGGTCGGGCTTCATGAAGTCCTTGACCGCGGAGCCCTCGCTGAGGAACTCCGGGTTCGACACCACGTCGTAGGGCGTGCCCTTTTTGTTGAAGCGCTGGATCGTTTTGGAAACCCAGTCCCCCGTCTCGACGGGCACCGTGGATTTGTCCACGATCACGGTGTAGCCGGTCATGTGCTTCGCCACCGTCTCGGCCACGGCCTCGACGGCCGACAGGTCGGCGGACCCGTCGTGGCGGGGAGGGGTGCCGACGGCGATGAAGACGACGGAGGCACGGCGGCCTTTGTAAAGGAGGCCTTCCTCGACCGAAGCCGCGAAAGACAAATGACCCGACTTCACGACGCGCTTGAACACCTCGTCGAGGCCGGGCTCGTGGATCGGGACCTTGCCGGCCTTCAGGGATTTGAGCTTGCGGGGGTCGGAATCCACGCAGACCACGCGGTGGCCGATCTCGGCGAGGCAGGACCCGGTCACCAGGCCGACGTAGCCGGCGCCCACGACGCAGATATCATGGTTTTTCATAAGGAAGAACGCATTCTTTCATAAATAGCGGGGATGGACAAGTCCCGCCTCATCCTCTATACTCTGCGCGTGGACCTCAATAAAAAAATACGCGAAAAAACCGCCCGCGTCGGCGTCATCGGCCTGGGCTACGTCGGTCTTCCCCTGGCCGTCGCCTTCGCGCGCCGCGGCTTCAAGGTCGCCGGCATCGAGGTCGACGCGCGCCGCGCGGCGAACCTCAGAAAGGGGCGCTCCTACATCGAGGACGTTCCGTCGCGGGAGCTCGGCGCCCTCGTCCGCTCCGGCGCGCTGACCATCGACGACACCGGGGCCGGCATCGCCAAGCTCGACGCCATCCTGATCTGCGTCCAGACGCCCCTGCGCAAGACGAAGGAGCCGGACATCTCCAACATCCTCTCCGCCTGCCGGACCGTGGCCAAGCGCCTCAAGCGCGGCACCCTCATCGTCCTCGAGAGCACCACCTATCCGGGCACGACCCGGGAGGCCGTGCTGCCCGAACTGGAGAAATCCGGCCTCAAGGCGGGCAAGGACTTCTGGCTGGCGTTTTCGCCCGAGCGCGTCGATCCGGGCAACGTGAAGTGGAAGATCGAGAACACCCCCAAGGTCGTCGGCGGCGTCGACGCCCGGTCCACGGCGCTCGCCGTGGACCTGTACTCGACCGTGATCTCGAAGGTCGTGCCCGTGTCGAGCGCGACGGCCGCCGAGCTCGTCAAGCTGCTCGAGAACACCTTTCGGTCGGTCAACATCGCGCTCGTCAACGAGCTCGCCCAGATCTGCGACAAGCTCGGCCTCAGCGTCTGGGAGGTCGTCGGCGCCGCGGCGACGAAGCCCTTCGGCTTCATGCCGTTCTGGCCCGGACCCGGCATCGGGGGGCACTGTATTCCGAAGGACCCGCAGCTGCTGGCGTGGAAGATGAAATCGCTCAACTTCGAGCCCCGCTTCATCGAGCTGGCTTCGACGGTCAACGGCCAGATGCCGCGCTACGCGGCGCGCCGCGTCGCGCATCTGCTCAACCGGGACTCCAAGTCGGTGAAGGGCGCGAAGGTGCTCGTGCTCGGCGTCGCCTACAAGCCGGGCGTCGGGGACTACCGCGATTCGCCTTCGCTCGACATCATGCACCTGCTCGCCGCCGACGGGGCCAAGATCTCCTATCACGATCCGCACGTGCCGCGCGTCGCGGTCGGCGGACGCGCCTGGACCAGCCGCCTTTTGACGGACGCCGCCGTGCGCGAGGCCGACTGCGTGCTGATCCTGACCGCGCATCCCGAGGTCGATTATCCGCGCGTCGTCCGCCTGGCCCGGCGCGTCTTCGACACGCGCAACGCCCTCGCGGGCCTCAAGGGGCGCATCGAGAGGCTTTGATGGCCGAGAGCACGCCGCCGCCCGCGCCTTCCGCCGACCTGGAGAAGCAGACGCTCGAGGCGCTGAAGGCGATCGGCAAGGCGTTGGGGCAGATGGCGCTGTACAAGGTCGGGCATCCCGCCGTCATCGCGACCATCGCGGCCGCGCACGAGGGCCTGGCCGCCGCGCTCGCGCTCTCCTCGAGCGGCGAGCTCGCGGTCGGCATCGATCAGGACAAGCTCATCCTCAACGCGCGCGTCGTCGGCAGCCTGTCCCAGCTTCCGGCCTCGCTCGCCAACCTCTTCAGGCGCTTCAAGCTGACGAGCCTGTCCTTCAAGTCGGGGCTGAGCGCCGACGAGCTCGTCGCCTTCTGCGAGCTGGCCGCGATGCGCGCCGACTCCCCGGCCGCGGCCGATCCGAAGGGCTGGCTCGCGGGCCGCTCCGTGTTCCACATTGTGTTCAACGAGGCGGTCTATCTCAAGGCCGGCGACAAGACCGCGGGGCCCGGCGCGGGCGACGGCGGCGCGGGTCCCGGCGGCGAAGGGAAGGGCGCGGGCGACGGCCAGGCCGGCGAGGGGGAGGGGGCCGGAGACGGGGGAGCGGCGGCGGCCCAGGCCGCGGTCCAGGGGATCAGCGACGCGATCGCGACCGGCTCGCTCGAGCGGACGATGATGGCCCTCGTCGAGAAGGCCGTGCCGGATCCGGTCCTGCGCAAGAAGGTCATCGACCAGGTCATGAAGCTGCTCGAGGCCGACATCGCCAAGCGCGTCGAAGAGGTCACCGTCCCCCTCAAGCGCGAGAAGAAGACCCTGGAGAACGAGGCGAAGCGGACCGACAGCGTCCTCGGCAGCATGGTCGAGGGCGTCGTCGTCGTCGACGACCAGGG
>JAMPYD010000256.1 GCA_023700845.1 Elusimicrobiota bacterium
AGCCGCGACGTCCCGTCGCGCGAGGCCGCCGTCCGGGCCGCGTCCTTCGGAGCGCGCTTCATGTCGGCGCGCAGCCGGTCGAGCCCCGCCGCGGCGGGTTTCTCCGCCGCCGGCGCGCCGGTGATCAGGGCCGCGCCCTGCGCGGCGAGCTCGGTCAATTCGCGGGCGTCGGCGGACATCGTCTCCGCGTCGAGGCGGGCGCTCAGGCCGCGTCCCCGGCGGGCCACCGCAAAGCCGAGCTCGTCGAGCGAGGCCGCGAGCCGCTCGTCGCCCCGCTCGGTCTCGAGGAGAAGCGAGCCGCCCGACTCGGTCGAGCGCAGGTCGGCGGACAGCTTCGCCGCGCCGTACGCGCCGGAGCCCGACGCCCACAGCGCGTCGCCGAAAGCGGTGAAGGACATCTCCTTGGAGGCGGCGGAGAGCGACGCCGCCGCGAGCGCGCCCGGGCCGTCGCCGAGGACCACGACGGGGCTCGCCCCGCGGATCCGCGAGAACGCCGCGCCGCCGCGCTCGCGCGCGTCGGACGCGTAGCGCGAGGCCCAGTGGCGCAGGCCGCCGTCGCCCGAGAGGACCGACTCGAGCCCGGGGGTGAGCCGGTCGGAGGGGGACAGCGAGGCGCGCTTGACGCCCGATTCGAACTCGGCCGCCAGGGACTCGACGCGGGAGACGGCGCCGGCCTCTCCGGTCAGGGCCTCGTGCGCGGCGGCGGAGCGCAGCGCGAGCGCGAACGCGCCGCGCGCGCGGGACACGGTCAGGCGCGGCGCGCCGGCGGCGCGAGCGGCGCCGTCGCCGGAGGCCGCGGCTTCCCGCCACGCCGCCGCGGCTTCGCGCAGGCGGGGCAAGGTGGACGCGTTCGCGGCGGACGGCAGGCCGCGTCCCGGCAGGAGCGAGGTCAGCGCGCTCCAGGCCCGCAGGACCAGATGCTTGAGCCACAGCCAGCCCGTTCCCAGGACGGCGGAGGGGACCGATTCGCCCAGCGCCACGCGCGCGGCGACCGCGGTCCGGGCGCCCGGCTTCGCGGCGAAGGCGCGGTAGGCGTCGGCGAGCGGGGCGGGGGCCAGCGCCTCGAGCTTGAGCGCGAACGACGCGGCGAGCCCGGGAACCTTCTCGACCGTCGTGCCGGGCAGGGCGGCGACGTAGGAGTCGCCGCGCTTGACGACCCAGACCCGCGGCGCGGAGACCTTCGCGCCGGCCCGGGTTTCGGCGAGGGTGCTTTCGACGCCGGCCTTGAGGCGGTCGCCGTTGGAGATCAGGGGACGCCCCGGAACGCCGAGCAATCGCTCCCACTGGTCGAGGGATTTCACGAGGCGGCGCGCCTCGGCGGCCTGGCCCGCGGACGCCGCCGCGTAGGCGGACTGGGCGAGCTCGGACAGGGACAGGTCGGCCTTGCGCGCGGCGAAGGAGAGCACGGCCTTCGTCACCGCGGCGGCGGCGGCGGAGGGCAAGGTTTCGGCGGCGGTCTTGACCGCGGACTGGTACAGGCCGGGAGCGTCGGCCGGGGCCGAGTTGTTCGCGACGCCGACGAGGCCCGCGACCTTCTCGCGGGCGCTGGAGAATTTTCCGGCCACGCCCGAGGCGCCGCCGACGTCGCCGGCGCGCGCCGAGGAGTCGTAGGCGCGGTCGAGCGCCTGGCGCACGGACAATCCGTCGCCGCCCGCGGCCTCCGCCTTGCGGCCCTCGGAGATTCCCCGGGCGGTCGCGTCGAGCATCGAGGAGGCGGTCGGGGCTTCCTTCGCTCCGGGCGCGTCCGATTTGACGGCGCCGGGCGCTTTCGCGGACGAGGGGGCCGAGGGATTGGGCTTCGCCGCGGAAACCGGCGTCCGGGCGACCGGGGCGGCCGGCGCGGACGCCGGGCCGACCCTCTTGATCGGAAGCGCGGCGCCGGGAACGACGGGGACGGCGGTCACCGGCATGACGCCGGGGACGGGGGAAACGGGATTGCTCACGGCCGGCGCGGGCGCCTGGACGCCGAGGCCTCCCTGGAGGCTCGGGCCGCTCAGGTTCGCGCCGCCGAGCGTGGAGGACGGGGTGTTGGCGCCGACGCCCGGCGCCGCCGCCGGCGCGCCGGTGTTGGTGCCGCCGGACACGGGCTTCTCGACGATCTGGGCGGACGCGAGGCCGGACAGGAAAACGGCGCACGGCGCGAGCCGAATCAAGGCGTTGCGCATGGTCGGGAGTCTCCTGCTTCTATTATAGCGATTATGGGACGAATACGCGGCGCGCGCCTGGGCCTTATGGCCCAACCTTATACTATCATACCCCGCGTTCCCGTCGAACGCCAGGGCCGCCATGCGCGCCATATACGCCGTTTTCGCCGTCGTACTCGCCTCTGCCCTCGCCGGGGTCGCGGGCCTGCGCGCCCGGCGGCCCCCGGCGCCGGCGGCGCTGACCCCCGAGGGAGGGGCCGTCCGCATCGAGGTGCGCCGCCCGCGGGAGGACCTGGTCCTCTCCCGCGAGGCCGGCGGGCCCTGGACCGTCGCGCGCCAGGACGACCTCGCCGACGCGGAGGCGGTCGAGCTTCTCCTGAGCGGCCTGAGGACCCTCTCCTTCGGGCCGCCGATCGCCCCCGCCGACGCCGGGCTCGCCCACGGCCTCGGCCCCGCCGATTCCGCGCGCGTGCGCGTGATCGGAGGCGACGGCCGGACCTTGTTCGACGGCCTGTTCGGCCGCCGCCTGTTCGGCCGCTCCTCCTATTTCCGCGCGAGCGACCGCGACGAGGTGCGCCTGGCGACGGGCGTGGATGCCGAGCTTCTGCTCCGGTCGAGCGCGCAGTGGCGCGAGCCGCGCCTGCTGCCCGGAGGCTGCGCCGGCGGCGTCGAGGTCTTCGCGCGCGGCGCCTGGACGCCGGTCGCCGACGAAGACGCCGCGCGCGCCCTTTGCGGCCTGCGCGCCTCCCACTGGGAGACGGGGGGGCTCGAGGAGCCGGCCGGCTTCGACGCTCCGCTGCTGCGCGCGCGCGCGCCGGACGGCCGCGGCTTCACCGTGGGGGCGCGCCGCGGCCGCGAGCGCCTCGTCCGCGTGGACGGCCGGGCGCCGTTGCTCAGAATTCACGCGGCCTCAATCGAAACCCTGGCGTCCGATTTGATACCCTAAAACCATGACCAACGCCTTGGACGCCGAACTCTGGACCGCCCTGCTCCGCCGCCCGGACGCCTCCTTGAAGAAGCGTCTCCTCGAGCTCTGGACCGCCGCCGGCATCGTCGGCTTGATCGCCCTCGCCTGGGCCGAGCCGTTCTCCGCCGCGCTCCTCCCGTCCTGGTCCCGGCCCATCGTCATGTTCCTGCGCGGCGTGCTGCTCGTCGAGTCCTTCGGCTACGCCTACCACCGCTTCTTCCAGCACGTCGGCTGGCTCACGCGCAAATCGTCGACCGTGCGCCGCAACCAGATGTACCACTGGCTCCACCACATGGTGATCTACCCGATCGGCGGCCAGTACAAGCGCGACACCGGCTACGTCGCCTCCGAGACGGGCCTCGCGCTGTCGTGGGTGGTCCCGGGCTGGATCGCCGCCGGGCTCGCGGTCTGGACGCACGGCGCGAACCTCGGCACCCTCGCCTTCGTCGCGGGCGTCGCCGTCTACGCGAAGCTCCTCGTCGACGAGACCCACTCGCGCTTCCACCTCGTCAGGCACCCGTGGAAGGACAGCGCCTACTTCCAGCGCCTGGCCGACATCCACCTGCTCCACCACTGGGATCAGGCGATGAACTTCACCATCGTGCACCCGTTGATGGACCGCCTGTTCGGGACCTTCCTCGACCCCGACACCCACCGCGCGCAGATCGACGCGGTGGTCTCCGCGAACGCGCTGACCTTCTCCGACGCGACGAACTGGCGCTACATGCTCAAGGAGGCCTCGCCCGCCGAGTACGCGGCGTTCATCACGCAGGCCCGCCGCCACCCGCGCTCGCTGCGCAAGATCGAGCAGCTGATCGCGTGCCTCGACCGCCGCCTCGCGCTCCATCCGGCCGAGGCCGAGGCGCTCGACCTGCACGTCCGCGCCAAGGACCTGCTGGCGCTGGTCAAGCCGGAGACGGCCGCGGCGTGACGCGCGCGCTCGTCACGGGAGCGACCTCCGGCCTGGGCCGGGAGGCCGCCGTCCAGCTCGCGCGCCGCGGCTGGCGCGTCGCCGTCAGCGGCCGCCGCCGGGAGCACCTCGAGGAGACCGCGCGCCTGGTCAAGGCGGCGGGAGGCGAGCCGCTCGTACTGTGCGGCTCCGTCACGGACCCCGCCGAGGTGAAGGCCCACTACGCCGCGGTCA
>JAMPYD010000257.1 GCA_023700845.1 Elusimicrobiota bacterium
GAACCGGCGCTGGCGTGGATGTGCCCGGGGAAGCCGAAGGGGCAGGCCGCCGCCGAGGCGGCGAGCAGGAGGAACGCCGGGAGGGGTGCCAGCGCGCGCATGACGCCAGTATAGTCCCGCGGCCGCTTCCTTTCAAGGTCTATTTCGGAGGGAAAATTCCGCCCGCCCGGCGCCCGCCCCTTTACCCGGGGCCGGAATATGTCTACAATACTAGACATACCATGATCTATCTCAAAGGCCACCTCTCCCGGCCGCTGGACGCCGTCCTGACCGCCCCCAGCCGCCTCGCCGTCCTGCGCGCGCTGTTCCGCGCGAAGTCGCCGCTGTCCGGACGGGCGCTCGCCCGCCTGGCGGGGATCAACCATCAGGGCGCGGCGGTCGCCCTCGCGGGGCTCGCCGGGCTCGGCCTCGTCGAGCGGCGCCCCGCGGGCCGCTCCGACCAGTGGCGGCTCGACCGGAGCGGCTGGCTCATGACGGAGCTCCTCCTCCCGCTGCTCGAGCGCGAGTCCGAGCACGCCGGCGCCGTCGTCGACGCGATCCGCAAGGGCCTGCGCGGCAAGGCCGCGGCGGCTTTCGTCGCCGGCGCCGCGGCGAAGGGCCGCCTCGAGGCCGGCAAGCCCGTGCAGCTCGTCGTCGTGGAGGGCGCGGCCGGCCGTCGTCCCCTGTCCGAGGCGCTGCGCGACCTCGGCGCGCGCCTGAAGGAGCAATGGGCCCTGCCTCTCGAGGCGCGCGTCCTTCCTCGCCGCGAGGCGGCGCGCGCCGCCGCCGTCGAGGATCTCTGGGAGCTCCTGCCCGTCGAGGGGCCGCCGTCCTACTTCGCGGCGGGAACGACCGACCACCGGTAGTACGGCGGGGCGGGGCACTCCGGACACTGATCGGAGTCGAAGGCGAGAGCGGGGTCGCAGGCCGCGGCGGGCGTTCCCGTGCGGTGGAAGGTGAGCGGGATCGCGGTGAAGCTCCTCTCCATGTGGGCGACCTGGCAGGCGCCGGCGCCGTCGAAGGCGGCGAACAGGCCTTCCTTGCGGGCGAAGTCCTTGGAATTCTCCTTGCGCCAGCCGACGTGGAATTTCAGCGGCCGCCGGTCGGCGGGCGCGGCGATCTCGCGCAGGAGCAGGGCCTGCGCGGCGAGCGCCGCCGCGATCGCGGCGCCGTAGACGAAGCGCTTGTCGGGGCGCGCGAGGCGGGGCAGGGCGGCCGCGAGCGCCAAAGTGCCGAGCAGGGCGGGCAGGGAGTAGTAGCGCAGCGAGCTCGTGTGGCGGAAGGCGATGAACACCGCCGCGAAAGCCGCCGGCCACAGGAGGACGGTGCGCTCGTGGAAACCCAGGCGCTCGTCGTGCCAGGCGCGCGCGCAGTTCCACGCGAGCAGGCCCGCCAGGAACAGGCCCCAGGCGTGGAGCGGCAGCGACAGCGCGGCGGGAAGCTCCAGGGAAAACAGGCGCTTGAACACGACGGGCCCGGCGAAGACCTGCACGAGCGGGGCGGCGTGCCAGCCGACGAATGCGGCGATCGTCAGGGAGAACAGCACGGTCAGCGGCCGCCGGAAGCGCGTGAAGGGCAGGAGCAGGAGCGCCGGCGGGACGCGCGCCGCCGCCGCGGCGGCGGCGGCCGGCAGCAGCAGGAGCGCGGCGAGCAGGGCCGGGCGGTGCGCGGCCCACATCGCCTCGCTGATCGGGCTTTTCACGAGCGCCAGGACGGCGCCGGCGGCGAGCGCCGACGCCGAGGAGCGCAGGCGGCCCTCGGCCTCCGCCTCCCCGCGCCACGCCGCCCGCGCGCCGAACATCACGACGAGGGAGGCGGGGATCGAGAGGTAGATGAAGTGATTCGCCGCGCCGAGCATCGTCAGCGCCGTCAGGGCGGCCGTCCCGCCGGGCCTCGCCAGGACGGCGAGCGTCCCGAGGATCAGGACGGGGTGGAGCGCGTACACCTCCCAGGCCAGGCGCCCTTTCATCAGGAAGTAGGCCGAGCCCGCGCACAGCAGGGCCCAGGACGCGGCGGCCTCGGGGGAGAAGCGGCGGCGCAGGTGCAGCCAAAGGCCGGCGAGCGCGGCGGCGTTGAGGAGCGCGCCCGGCAGGCGCAGGCTCTCGAGCGTGGCGCCGCGGGCCCCGAACAAGGCCGTCGCGAGCTCCGCGTACAGCGCGCTCGTGTAGTGATTCATCGCGTGCGGGGTGTAGAGGCCCGTATAGCGCAGGCGCTGGCCGAAAAGCCCGATCCAGGCCTCGTCGAGCGACATCGCCGGCACGCTCCCCAGCCGCGCGAGCAGGCCGTAGAGGCACAGGGCGAGGAGGAGGAGGGAGGCCGCGTCCGTGCGCTTCATGGCCGTATTCTATATAATCGGCGCATGACGACTAAGACCGACTCCCTCATGGATTTCCTCGACGCCGAGATCGCCCAGCTCAAGAGCGAGGGCCGCTTCGTGAAGCTGCGCGTGCTCACCGGCCACCAGGCCCCCGTCTCCGTCGTGGACGGCAAGAAGGTGGTGAACCTGACCTCCAACAACTACCTCGACCTGACCGAGCACCCGAAGCTCAAGGCCGCGGCCAAGGCCGCCATCGACTCCCACGGCGTCGGCACCGCCGCCGTGCGCCCGATCATCGGCACGCAGGACATGCACCTCGCGCTCGAGCAGAAGCTCGCCAAGTTCAAGGGGACCGAGGCCGCCCTCGTCTTCCAGTCCGGCTTCACCGTCAACGTCGCCTGCTGCCAGAGCCTGATGAGCGACCCCAAGGACCTGCTGATCAGCGACGAGCTCAACCACGCCTCCATCATCGACGGAGCGCGTTTGGCCAAGGCCGCGCGCAAGGTGTACCCGCACAAGGATATGAAAGCGCTCCAGGCTATTTTGGAGACGCCCGAGGCGAAGGCCGCCCGCCGCAAGATGATCGTCACCGACGGGGTGTTCTCCATGGACGGCGACTTGGCGCCCCTGCCCGAGATCGTCGACCTCGCCGAGAAGTACGGCGCCTTCGTCATGGTCGACGACGCCCACGCCTCCGGCGTCATGGGCGAGAACGGCCGCGGCACGCCGAACCACTTCAAGGTCTCCGAGCGCGTCCAGGTGTCGATCGGCACGCTCTCCAAGGCCGTCGGCTCCGTCGGCGGCTACGTCGCCGGCCAGCGGCGGCTCATCGACTACCTGACCTCGACCGCGCGCCCCTTCACGTTCTCGAGCTCGCACCCGCCGTCGGTGATCGCCACCTGCGCCGCCGCCATCGACGTGATGCTCGACGAGCCGCAGCGAATTCAAAAGCTCTGGCAGAACGCGGCCCACTTCAAGGACGGCCTCAAGAAGCTCGGCTTCGACACCGGCGCCTCGGAGACCCCGATCACGCCCGTGCTCATCGGGGACACCAAGAAGGCGCAGGAGTTCTCCGCGCGCCTGTTCGACGAGGGCGTCTTCGCGCTCGCCATCTGCTTCCCGATCGTCGCCCGCGGCAAGGACCGCCTTCGCACCATCGTGTCCTCCGGCCACACGGCGAAGGACCTCGACTTCGCGCTCGAGAAGTTCGGCAAGGTCGGCCGCGAGCTCGGGCTGATCTAGAGGGGGATGGGCGTCGGCGCCCAGTCGAAGGTGGGCATGGGCCCCGGACGCATCCACGCGGTCTTTTTCTCCAGATCGACGACGACCGAGGTCCGCGATTTCGCCGAATCCTCCGGAGGACCGAGGGCCGGGCCCACGGTCAGATAGATGAAGCGCCCGTCCCGCGACCATTCCGTCCGCGCGTCGGCCTCCCACCGGATGGCGGCCAATTCGTCGCGTTCGAACGGGAGGGCGTACGCGGCGACGGACTTCGCACCCAGGTCGAGGACGCGCAGCTCGCGATCCCTCCACACGTAGGCGATGGATCTTCCGTCGGGGGACCAGGCGGGCCGGCGGCCGGAGACCTCGAGCGGGGTCTTCTTGGCCGCGTCGATTTCGTAGAGGTAGAGCTCTCCGTTCTCGGGAGTCTTGGCGTCCGCCGAGACGCAGACCATCGCCTTCCCGTCCGGCGACGGCTGGAATTCCGAGTTGCAGCCGACGAGGGGATAGGCGAGGGCGGGGCCGCTCGACGGGTCGATGCGCAGGTTGCCGCCTCCGAACACGAACAGCTTCCCCGCGGGCCGGGCCGACATGAGGTAGCGCATGTACGTCCGTCGGTGCAGCAGGCGGCTTTTCCCGCCGGCGAGCGGCATCGCGACGACCTCGGCGTATTTGGCCTTGCCGCGCTCGATGTGGACGGTGAGCATGGCGGCTTCGGCGGTCTTGTCGAGGA
>JAMPYD010000258.1 GCA_023700845.1 Elusimicrobiota bacterium
AACTCGAGGAGCTCTCCCGACATGGCGTTCTCGATGCCGTAGACGCGGGCGATGCCGTCGCCGACCTGCAGAACCGAGCCTTCTTCCTTGAGCTCCGTGGAGCCCGCGAAGCCTTCGATCTGCTTCTTGATGACGGCGGTGATCTCCTCTGGTCTTATAGCCATATTAATTGAAGCTCTCCTTCAGCCTGCGCAGTTGTCCGCGCAGGCTGGAATCAAGGACCCAGTCGCCGATCTTCACGGCGATGCCGCCGATCAGCTCCGGGTCCTCTTTGACGTCCAGTTCGATCTCTTTACCGCTGAAATTCTTGAGCTTCGCCGCGAGCAGCTTCTGCTCGTCGGCGGACAGGGGCTTGGCCGTGCGCACGTGCGCCTTCGCCGAGCCGCGCTTGTCGGCGGCCAGCTTCGCGTAGTTGGCGGCGACCATCACCATGAGCTCAAAGCGCTTCTTGTCCACGAGCAGCTCGAGGAACTTGAGGGTCGTGGCTCCCACCTTGCCGTCGAGGGCGTCGCCCAGCAGCTTCTTCTTGCTCGCCGGCGGCACGCGCGGGTGGCGCAGCACGCTCATCGCGTCGAGCAGCAGCTTGTGCGCGGAGCCGAGGTCCGCCTGGACCTTCTGCTCCTCGCCCTTGGCGGCCGCGGCCTGGAAAAGCGCCGCCGCGTAGCGGCCGGCCAGGACGCGATCGGAGGCCTGCATCTTAGTTGCTCCCCGCCTTCTTCGTGGAATCCAGATCCTTGAAGAAGCCGTCGAGGACGCTCTTCTGCACGCCCGCGTCGACGGACTTGTGCAGGAGCTTCTCCGCGGCCATCACGGACAAGGAGGCGACTTCCTTGCGCAGGTCGCCGACGAGCTTGTCCTTCTCGGCGGCGAGGTCGGCGGTCGTCTTCGCCTTGATCGCGGCGGCGTCCGCCTCGGCCTCGGCCTTCAGCCGGGCGCGCAGCGCCTCGCCGTCCTTCGTCGCGGCGGCGAGCAGCTCCTTGCTCTTGGCCTGCACGCCGGCCATCTGCGCCTCAAGCTCCTTCTGGATGCGCTCGGCTTCCGCGCGCGCCTTCTCGGCGCCCTCGCGGTCGGCCTTCAGGCGCGCCTCGCGCTCCTCGACCGTCTTCAGCAGCGGGCCCCAGGCGAAAGCCTTGAGGATGCCCACCAGGCAGAGGAAGGTCACGATGGTCCAGACGGTCAGCCCGAGATCGGGTGAGAGTAAGTCGCCCATGTTTTTGTCGGCTCCTGCGTCAGATCACGAAAAATTGGTGCTCCCGGGCGGGAGGCACGCGCCGCCCGGGAGGCTTTTTTGATTCTTAGTGCGCGGCGGCGGCGGCGGCGGCCGGAGCGGCGGACGCGCCGGCGACGGGAACGCCCTTGTTGAGGGCCAGGGCGGCGAGCAGGACGCTGACGAGCGCCAGCAGGCCGAGGCCTTCGATCATGGCGGCCGGGATGATCATCATCGTCTGAAGCGCGCCGGCCGACTCAGGCTGGCGAGCGGCTCCTTCTAAGGCAGCGCCGGCCAGCTTGGAAATGCCGTACGCGCCGCCGATCAGGCAAAGGCCCGCGCCGACGAAAACGCCGATGTAAGAGAGTCCGAGGTATTCCATTTGAGTCTCCTGATGCGTCATGATCCCGGACGCCTTAAGGCTTCCGGGTTGCGACCTCCGCGTGTTTAGTGCGGGTGAACGGCGCCGCCCACGAACAGGGCGGTCAAGAACGTGAAGATGTACGCCTGGAGGAACGACACCAGGACGTCCATCGTGTAGATGAAAAGCGCCAAGCCCACCGACGGGATGATCATGCCCGTGCCGATCGCCTTGCTCATCTCCGCGAAGATGAAGATCATGCAGAGGAACGCGAGCGAGACGACGTGGCCGGCGAGCATGTTCGCGAACAACCGGATGCACAGCGAGATGCACTTGGCGAACATGCCGAACACCTCGATGACGAACAAGAGGGGCCACAGGATCAGCGGCACGCCGCCGGGCACGATGTGCACGACGTAGGAGACCAGGCCCTGCTCCTTGACGCCGGCGTACTGGATCAGGCCGAAGGTGCAGATCGCCATCCCCGCCGTCACCCACGGGTTGGCCGTCACGCCCTTCATGTGCGGCACGAGGCCGAGAAGGTTGCACGTGAGCAGGAAGAAGAACAAGGTCAGGAAGTAGGGCAGGTAGTGGCCGGCGTGGTGGCCGAAGATCGGCTCGAGGATCTCGTCGCGCACGAACAGGGCCAGGGGCTCGAACATCGAGCGCATCACGCGGGCCAGGCTCGACTCGGAACGGGCGGCGAAGGTGAGGGCGACGATCGCGATCCCGCAGGCGATCCACATCGTGCGGATCAGCGGGGAGAGGCCCATGTCGACGGGCAGTCCGGCGACGACGGCGATGACCTTGTGGGACGTTTTGTGATCGACGAGGTGGTGCGCGAGAATGCTTTCGAAATTCATTTGATCCTGAGGTGCCTCATCTCCAGCGTCATCAACAGCGCCAGCAGCGCGAACACATATGTGATCATTACGACTTCGAACGAAAGCCCGACTTTACCGTAGGCCCAGCACGCCAAGGCCAGCAAGACCACGGCCCTTAATACCATCCCGCCGCCGAAGGCCCACCAAAAGGTCTTCATCGAGCGTCCCCTCGCCCACAGCAGCCAGGCGACGCTCACCGACGACGCCGCCCACGCGGCGGCCGCCCCGATCATCAGGCTTCTCCGGTCGGCGTGCGACGACCAGACCCGGCCCGCGGCGAGAACGCCGAGCGCCGCGACGACGGCGCCCTCAGCGGCGGCCCGCGCCGCCGTTTTTCGGAAGGCTGAAGGTCCGGATGAGGCGATAGAGTCCAATCACGATTCCAAAGAGCGCGCCCGCGAGCGTTCCCCACGGCGAGGATCCGAAACGCTTGTCGAGCCAGTATCCCAGACCGACGCCGAGCACGCTGAACGACGCGAGCTCCCAGCCGACGCTCAACGCGAGAGCCAAGGCGTTTTTCTGGCCTTCCTTAGATGGCTCGGGTTGTGTCGGCATTTTCGGCGACGACGGGGCATCATACGATTTGTCGGCGCGACCTGTCAATTTTCGGGAAAATGGGCTATCCTTCCGGCATGAACGGACCGGTTCTTCAGCGCGGCCCGGCGACCATCGTGATCGCCGACGACCTGCCCGATCTTCTCCAGGCCCTCAAGGAGACTTTGGAGCGGGAGGGCTTCGCCGTGACCGCCGTCGGCGACGGCCAGTCGGCGCTCGACGCGATTCGAGCCAACCCCCCCGACATCGCGGTGCTCGATCTCAAGATGCCCCGCATGACCGGCTTCCAGGTCTGCGAGGCCCTGCGGCAGGACCCCCTGCTCGAGAACCTCCCCGTCATCATCCTCTCGGCGTCGGGCACGCGGGACAGCAAGGTCGCCGGGCTGGACCTGGGCGCGGACGACTTCATCACCAAGCCCGTCGACGTGCGCGAGCTGCTGGCGCGCATCCGCATGATCCTCAAGCGCAGCCGCCAAGGCATCGACGCCAACCCGCTGACGCGCCTGCCCGGCAACCTCGCCATCGAGACGCGCATCGAGCGCGCCGCCGCCGACGGCCGCCCGTTCGCCGTCCTGTACATCGACCTCAACCAGTTCAAGGCGTACAACGACGCGTACGGCTACGACGAGGGCGACCGCGTGCTCAAGGGCACCGCGCGCGTCCTCGTCGACCAGCTGCGCGGCGGCGCCGGCGCGGATTTCGTCGGCCACATCGGCGGCGACGACTTCATCGTGCTGTCCACTCCGGACAAGATGGAGCAGCTCGCGCAGAGCATCTGCGACGCGTTCGACGCGGTCGCGCCTTCCTTCTATAGCGAGGAGGACCGCAAGCGCGGGATGATCGTCGCCAAGGACCGTCAGGGAAACCTCAAGGAGTTCCCCCTCCTCTCCGTCGCGATCGGCATCTGCCACAACCGCGACCGCAAGCTGGCGGGCTTCGCGCAGGTCGCGCACCTCGGGGCCGAGCTCAAGAAGGTCGCGAAGGGCAAGCCCGGCTCGGCGTACGTCGTCGACCGCCGCAAGGACTGAGCGGCGCCGGCGTCACTTCCTCACGCGGAGGAAATGGGCCTGGAAGCGGGCGCGCCAGGACTCGGAGCGGTGCGAGAAGAAGGGCGAGGCGTTCCGGAAGCCGGCGCCCAGCGGGTCCCCGGAGAGCTCGTAGGCGTCGAAGCCGTCGGCGCGGAAGGCGACGACGATCTCCTGGCCGTTCTTCGCCGCGGCCTCGTAGTCGGCCTCGCTCGGC
>JAMPYD010000259.1 GCA_023700845.1 Elusimicrobiota bacterium
GCCGCGCTCAACGACCGCGGCGCCCCCGGCGGCCACGACGGCCTGACGCGCCCGATCGCGGCCGAGCTCGCGAAGCTGCGGACGTCCGGGCTCTCGCCGACGGCGCTGGACCTGTACGCGACCTGCCCGTTCCGCTTCTTCGCGGCGCGCGTGCTCGGGCTCGGCGAGCGGGAGGAGGGCTCGGATCGCGGCGAGCTGACGCCTCAGGCGCGCGGCCTCGTCTATCACGCGGTGCTCGAGCGCTTCTATTCGTCCTTGGGCGAGGACGTCTGGTCGGGGAAAAAAGATTGGGCTCCCGCGTTCGACAAGGCGGCCGCGGCGGTGTTCGGCGAGAACGACTGGCGGGCGCTCGGCATCTATCCCCTGCTGTGGGAGTCCGCGCGCCTGGACATGAGCGCGCGCCTGCGCGGGTTCATCGCCTGGGACCTCGAGCGCCTGCGCGCGGCGAAGCTCCGGCCCCGCCTGTTCGAGACGAGCCTCAAGGGCGGGCCGCCGGAGGGCGCGCCGGGCGGGGTGCCGTGGAAGGGCGTGGCCGACCGCATCGACGCCGACGAGGAGACCTTCCGCGTCGTGGACTACAAGACGCGCCCGAGCGCGCGCTGGAGGAACCTGGCCAAGCAGGCCGCCGCCGGCGACCTGCACCAGCTGCCGTTTTACGCCGAGCTCGCCGGCCCCGCGGTCGGCGAAGGCCTGTCCTTCGGCGGCGCCGAGCTCCTGTTCCTCGAGGTCGAGGAGGGGGAGGAGCGCTCGGCCGCCTTGAGCGCCGCGGACTGGGGCCTGGCGCGCGGGCCGTTCCTCAAGATCCTCGCCGAGCGCGTCGAGGCGATCGCCTCGGGCCGCTTTCCGATCCGTCCCGAGGAGGGCGAGCGCGGGCACTGCTCCTGGTGCGAGTTCCCGACCGTCTGCCGCAAGGCCCACGCGCCCTCCCGGGCGCGGGCGCTGCGCGCGAGCGTGCCGGGGGCTTGACGGACGGGCGCGAAGCGCCCTACACTCCCCTCATGGCCGAACGCGACTGCCCGAAGTGCCCGTTCTCCCCGATGGAGGAGATCGCCGCCGGAGAGATGACGCTCGACGAGTGTCCGAAGTGCAAGGGGCGCTGGTACGACTTCGACGAGCTGGCGAAGGTCGTCACCGACCGGGAGGCCTTCACCGCGGCCGTCGCCAAGGGCCCGCTGCGCCCGCGCCAGGGGACGGCGAAGTGCCCCGTCTGCCTCGAGGACATGATGAACGGCGGCTTCGGCAACGAGCTGCTGCGCGTGGATCAGTGCGCCGGACACGGCTTCTGGCTCGACGCCAACGAGCTGCGCCTGCTCAACGTCCTGATGTCGTCCTGAGGTCCGCCGCGCCGCTCTTGTCGCAGGCCCGCAGGCGGAACGAGAAGCGCGAGCCTTTTCCCAGCTCCGTCTCGAGGTCGAGGTCCGTCCCGTGGGCCTCGAGGATCATGCGCGACAGCGCGAGCCCGACGCCGAAGCCCTTCGCCTCGCGCTTGCCTTCCTCCGCCCGGTAATAGCCGTCGAAGATCTTCTCCCGGTCCTCCGGCGCCACGCCGATGCCGTTGTCCGAAACGTAGATCTCCGCGCCGCCGCCGGGAAGCGCCCGCGCGCCGAGCGTCACCGTGCCGCCCTCGTGCGTGTACTTGACCGCGTTGGTGAACAGGTTCGCGACGACGAGCGAGAGCGCGTCGGGGTCGCCGGAGCAGGGCAGCTCCGCCTCCGGCGCCTCGAGCCGCACCGCGAGCTTCTTGCGCGTCGCGAGGATCTCGAGGCGTGACACCGCGCCGCGCAGCAGGGCCGCGGCGTCCACGCGCTGAACCTCGAGATCGAACTTTCCCGCCTCCAGGCGGCCGAGGTTGAGAAGGTTGGTGGCCATCGTGGACAGCGCGCGGATGTTGGCGGCGAGCATGTCGTGCCAGGGGGCGGCCTCCGCCGTGCCCGGCTCGTTTTCCTTGAGCAGGGCGTGCGCCGTGTGGATGACGGCGAGCGCGTTGTTGAACTCGTGGCTGACCCCGGAGACGAGCTGCGACTTCAGCCGCCCGGCCCGCCGCTCCTTCTCGAACTGGGCGTTGAGCTGGTCGGCCATGAAGCGCATCGCGGCGAGCAGGTCGCGGACCTCGGGCGGGCCGTCCTTCATCTCCAGCAGCCACGGCTCCCCGAGCCTCCACGAGCCGGCTTGCGCGCGCAGGCGGGCGACGGGGGACAGGATGATGCGCGAGACGGCGGCCGCGACGGCGAGGGAGCCGAAAAGGCCGAAGCCGAGGACCGCGGCGAAGGTGAGGAGGGCCGCCTCGCGCGCGGCGCGGCGCTCGATGTCGAGGCGGACGATCGAGAGGCGCCCGAAGTGGGACATGCGCTCGATGTGGCGGTCCACGGTCTCGTTGTCGATCGCTCGGCGGACCGCCTCGAAGCGCGAGAGATCGCCCGCGCGGACGCGCCGGAAGATCTCGTGCTGGGCGGCGTCGTACGCGCGGAACTCGCGCCCGATCTTCTCCCATTCGACGCGCTCGTACGGCTCGTGGAGGAGGGCCCCGATGCGCGCATGGGCGGCGATGAAACCGCGGACGGCCGCGGCGCGGCGGTCGAGCCAGGCGGGATCGCGCGAGGTGAGGTAGTTGTCGGCGTAGGCGTCGATGGCGCGCAGCTGGCGGCGGTGCTCGGGCAGCTCGGTGAAGACCATGATCTGGTCGGCGAAGCCGCTTCCCAGCCGGTCCTCGGCCCGGCTGTGCGCCAGGTAGGCCGCGGTCGAGACCGCGGCGAACGCGCCCAAGGTGGCCGCCAGGACCGCGGTCAGTCGCGCGCGCAGGGACCAGTTCCTCATTCGTTCATCATGCGATTTCCAGAGGTAGGGCGCAATCGACCGGATCATCCCCGATTTTCCACCGGTGGGATTTTGTGATTGGAATGAACATTTGACGCCCGGAAGGCCTATACCCAAAGGGACCTTCGCCTCAGGCGAGGAGCGACGGAGAAGCTTATACTGATATCGTGAGATTCATGCGTCCTTTCCGGCTGATCCTGGCCCTGGCTCTCGCGGCAGTTTCGGTTCGCGCCGCGGCCCCGGTCTCCCTGACCGTCCCGCGCTTCTCCTTCGCGCCCTCGGCGGGGCCGGCCGTCCACCCGTCGGCAGTCGCCGGTCTGGCGCCCGCTCCGTTATCGGCCCCCGAGAGCCGCATTCCGTCGCTCCTTCCCGCGCCCGCCCAGGCCTCTCCGCTGATGATCCAGCCGGCCGCCGTCGCGGCCGCTCGTCCCGCCATCCTCCAGTCTCTCGCCTCCGTGCCCGCCGCGGACGCCTCCGATCCGGACGAAGCCGCGGGGCGCTACGCGGATTTCTTCGACGGCTCGGCTCCGGCGCCGGACGGGGAGCCGGTCCACGCGCGGCCCGCCGTCGCGCCGGGCCCGACCTTCCGCCAGCCCCTTCAGCTCAACATCGTCGAGAGCGCCGTCGCGCGCGCTCTCCCGGCGCTGCGCGACAGCGTGGCCCTCGGCGGCTGGAACGGCCCGCACACCACGCTCGACGAGTCGTGCTGCGGCGACGCCGCGCCCAAGCTCGCCCTGCTTCTGCGGGCTCAGGGCATCCCCGCCCGCCTCGTCGAGGCGGAGTTCCACTACTACGTCCTCCTCGACCTCCCGGACGGTCAGATCGTCGTGGACCCGACCGTGCGCCAGTTCTTCGGCAAGAAGCGGGCTCCGCGGTCGATCCCCCACGTGTTCGTCGGAGACCTCGACGACCTGGCCGCGTTCTACCGGCGCCACGCCGCGTCGAAGACGACGATCTTCGATCCGGCGCGCATCTACTTCCGGGACGCCGCGGTCCGCGAGGACGCCCTGCGCTCGCTGGAAGCGGCGGTGCGCGCCGGCGGCGCGGCCGACCACGAGCCCCTGCGGCGCTTCCTCGGCCTGCCGCCCGTCGCCCCGCGTCCTCCGGACGCGCCCCGGCGGATCAATCCCTAATTCCTATAATCGGGGCGTATGACGCACGCTCCCGATAAAGCCGACCGCGACCGCGCGCGCCTGAGCCTCGACGCCAGCGTCGTCGTCGAGGCGGGCGCCGGCACCGGCAAGACCACCTTGCTGACCGACCGCATCCTGTTCCTCGTGCTCGCCGGGGAGAAGCCCTCGCGCGTCGAGGAGGTCGTCGCGCTGACCTTCACCGAGAAGGCCGCCGGGGAGATCAAGATCCGGCTGTCGGAGCGTCTCGCGGAGCTGTCCGCCCGCCTCTCCTCGGGCGCCCTTTCGCCCGAGGCCGCGGAGC
>JAMPYD010000260.1 GCA_023700845.1 Elusimicrobiota bacterium
AGCAGCCAGGCCGCGCCGCCGTACGCCAGCAGGCCGGCGGCCGCCAGGACGATCAGGCGGACCCAGGTCCCGGCCCAGGCGTGGAACGGAAAAACGACCGCGAGCATGAGGGCGGCGCTCACCCCGGGGGCGGCCAGGCACTCGGCCCAGTACCGGCGGGGGGAGATCCCCATGATGTTCTTATGCACGGCGTGGAGATAGAGGACGGCGGGGAGGGCTTGGCCGATCAAGGAGGCGAGCGCCACGCCTAATAGGCCGAAGCGGGGGAGAAGGAGCTTCCAGCCGAGGACGCTCAGAAGCGCCTGAGCCCAGGCCCACAGAGGCATGTACCACGACTTGCTCGAGGTGAAGGCGGCGATATTGCACATCGCGCTCAGCAAGGTGAAGATCTGCGCGATCACCAGCCAGCGCCCCGGCCAGACGCTGCGCGACGAGAAGTCCCCGCCCACCCAGAGGCCCAGGAATTGCGGCATCACGACGAAGAGGAGGGTGAGCGCGGGCAGGGCGATCCAGAGCAGGAAGCGGACGGACCGCAGATAGACCCTCCGGAGGGATTCCTCGTCCTTTGTTCCGTGCAGCTCGCTCAGCATGGGAAGGATGGCCGTCGACACCACCCCGGGAATGATTTGAAACCGCTGCAGAAGCCCGACGGGAACCGCGTAGAGCGACAGCTCCGCCAGCGACAGTCCGTGCGCGATCAGGACCTTGTCGAATTGATAGGTCACGACCAAGGCGATCTGGACCAGCCACATGTGAAGGCCGCGGGAGGCGAAAGCCTTGAGGGTGGTGCCCTTGCCCCGGGGCAGGGCCATCAGCGGCTTCAGCAGGCTCCACGTCAGGCCGGCGGCGAAGGCGAAGATGGCGGCGTTCAGCGCCAGGTAGCACAGCGCGACGCCCTTGATCCCCAGGCCCGCCGCCGTGATCCCCGCCACGCCCAGGGGCATCAGGCCGCCCTGCAGAAAGACGACCAGGTTCATCAGGTCGAAGCGCTGCACGCCCTGGAGGGCCGCGATGGCCGGCTGGATCAGGACCCAGAAAATCGCGCCGGCCGCGCCGCAGCGCAGGACGAAGATCGCCTGGGGGAAAAGGGCCTCCGGCACCTGGAAGACGTCGGCCACGAAGAAGCGCGCGCCGAAAAAAATCACCGCCGCCGCGAGGGACGGCCCCGCCGCGTGGAGCCAGGACGCGTAGCGCACGGCGTCCCGGAGGCCGCCGCCGTCGCCGGCCGCCTTGAACTCCGCGACGTGCGTGATCGCGCTCGCCCCCGAGCCGAACGAGAACATGAGCAGGTAGTTGGCGATCGTGTGCATGAGGATGTAGAGGCCGTAGACCTCGATGCCGAGGCGGGAGATCAGGTAGGGGATGAGAAGGAAGCCGAGCACGGCGATCGCCGCCTGGCTCGAGATGTTCCAGCCGACGCTGCGCGCGAAGCGGACGGATCTTCCTTCCTGCGCGCTGTTCGTCATATCGTGGGCATGACGGATTCCGCTAGCGGAGCCGGTAGATCGCCTCGAAGAAATTCGGCTTGTCCCAGACGGGGCGCAGATGCACGAGCCGCCAGCGGTCGGGAACGGGGTAGTCGATGAAGCGCATCCGATAGCGGTCGATGGGGTTGAAGTAGTCCCAGTACTGCTTGTTGAAATAATGGCCCCCGCAGAGGCGGTCGACGTGGCCCAGGAACATGTCGATCTGCTCGCGGCGCATCTCGGGCAGGTTCGAGATCGTGATGAAGACGTCGAAATAGGAGTCCGGCAGGAGCTCGAGCTGATGGGGGAGCAGGAAGCAGATGTCGGCGGCGCGGAACTCCTCCTCGACCTCCGAGAAGGCCTTGAATTCCCGGCAGCGGAACACCTTTTTGCCCGGAAACACCGCCGAGAGATAGCGCTGGGAAACGCAGACGGCCGGAGGGATGTCCACGATGCAGTATTGCAGCCCCTCTTCGAGGACCGAGTGCATGAGATAGGCCAGGCGCCCGTAGCCGGCCCCGACCTCGGCGATGCGCCAGCCGCGCCGTTTCGTCAGCCCGCACGCGTTCTCGAGGGCGTAGAACTCGACGAGCGAGCTGAGCAGGTCCTGGGAGATGGAGCGTCCCGCGTACTCGATGACGATCGGCGACCCCTCCTTGGGCTCGACGAGGCGGTCGAGGAGCTTGAGGGGATCGTCCTGGGAGACGAAGTGATAGAGCATGCAGACGTATATCTTGTGGATGAAGGCCGCCCACGGGGGGAGAGGCGCGCCGGTGATGCGGGAGCGCAGGAGTATGCTCAGCAGGGCGTCCCGCTTGATCATGCCGAGGAGATGCAGGAAATAGGCGTGGCGCCAGCCCCGGACCATGAATTGGAAATAGTTCGAATTGACGGTCCTCTTGAAGGTCTCGTAGCTGGAGTCGCTCAGCGCCTGAGCGTTTTCCGAGCCGACCTGCTCCCAGAACCGCGACGCCTGATATATCGGCGGGGACGCGCGATAGAGCCTGGTGACGCCGAGGCAATCCTCTTTAAAGCCGGAAGCGGGAGCGGTGGGCATGGTACCGAACGACTTTATCATAAGGCCGCCGCGTTCCGCCTACGGTTCCCAATCCCCGGGTTTGGGGCCCGCTCCGAACCAATGCGCGATGCCCGCGGCGACGCGCCGCGAGGCCCGGCCGTCCCCGTAGGGGTTGCGGACGCGGCTCATGCGGCGGCGAAGCGCGGCGTCCTTCAGCAGCCGTCCGGTCCAGAACGACAGCTTTTGGGGATCGAGACCGACGAGGCGGCCGGCTCCGCTCGAGAGGACCTCGGGACGCTCGGTCTTCTCGCGCACGACGAGGACCGGCTTGCCGAGGCACACCGCCTCCTCCTGGACGCCGCCCGAATCGGTGACGACGAAGAGGCAGCGCTTCAGGAGGGCCAGGAAATCGGGGTAGGGCTGGGGCGCGAGGAGGCGGATGCGGGGGTGGCGGAGCAGCCGCTTCGCGGTTTTCAAAATCAACGGATTGGGGTGCACCGGATAGACGAAGGAGAGGTTCTCGTGCCGTCGAACAAGCTCGAGCAAAGTCTTGTAAATCCGCCTCAACGGCTTTCCGTGGATTTCCCGGCGGTGCAGCGTGATTAAAACTTCTCGAGAGGGACGGCGGCCCGGAGCTTTTCCGCCTTCGGCGGAACGAAGCGCGTCGACGACGGTGTTTCCCGTCATGATCACGAGCCGTCCGCCCGGCTTCTCGCGGGCGAGATTCGCGCGGGCGGCGGGCGTGGGGGGGAAGGCCAGGGACGCGATCGAATCGATCAGGACCCGGTTGAGCTCCTCGGGGCAAGGGTCCGCGAAATCGAAGGAGCGAAGCCCCGCCTCGACGTGCGCCACGGGGATGCCCCGCCGCGCGGCGCACAGCGCGGCGGCGGCGGCGGTCGTGGTGTCGCCCTGCACGACGACCATGTCCGGCCTCAGCCGTCCGAGCAGGGGTCCGAGGGAGCGCGTCACCCGCCCGGCCACGGCGCCCGGGGTCTGGCCGGCGCGCATGAGGTCGAGGTCGAAGTCCGGCTTGAGGCCGAAGAGCGCGAGGGCCTGATCGAGCAGCTCCCGGTGCTGGGCCGTCGCGCACACGTACGTCCTCAGCCCTTTCCGGCGGCGCAGCGCGTCCACGACGGGTGCGAGCTTGATGGCCTCGGGCCGCGTGCCCATGACCACGAGGATCTTCATTCGCGGGCTTTGCGCAGGCCGCGGCTGACGAAGGTCCAGGCGATCAGCTTATAAAGGAGGCGCATCCCGACATTGGCGTCCCACTCGTCCTTGCCGCCCGGCGCGGGGGAGACCTCGTTGAGGTCGAAGCCGATGATCTTGCGCCCGGACCGCGCGACGAGGCCGATCAGGTGCACGGCCTCCGCGAGCTCGAGCCCGCCCGGCACGGGCGTGCCCGTGTGAGGGCACAGCTTCGGGTCGAGGCCGTCGATGTCGAACGAGATCCAGACCTGGGCGGGCAGGGCGGCGACGATCTCCGACGCGACCTTCGTCCACGGCTCCCCGGCGAACCGGCGCCGGCTCAGGTCCCGGTCGAAGTAGACCTTGGCGCGCTCGCCGAGGGCGTGCGTGAACTCGTGCTCCTGCTCGCAGAAGTCGCGTATGCCGACCTGGACGATGCGGGAAATGTGAGGGATGTTCTCCATCGCGTTGTACATGATGGACGCGTGCGACCAGGTGAAGCCCTCGTAGGCGACGCGCGTGTCGGAGTGCGCGTCGAAATGAAGCAATCCGTATTCGCCATGCTTTTCCGCGGC
>JAMPYD010000261.1 GCA_023700845.1 Elusimicrobiota bacterium
CAAGGTCTTCCGGGTGCGGTCGATCGCGGCGACCAAGGACACGGGGATGCGGTCGGTCCGGCTGAACTGGACGCCCTTGATCGACAGACCATGGAACGAGACGAACGGGACGGGAGGCTGGGCGGCAAAGGCGGGGACGGACGGGGGCGGCGGCCGGAAGGGCGGCAGGGCGGGCAGCGGCAGGGGAAAGGCGGAGGACCAGGCGGCGTCGGGAAGGCCCGCGTGGGACGGCGAGCCCGCGGCCAGCAGGAGGGCGAGGGCGCCTCCCAGTATCTTCACACCGCGAGGATAGGCCTTTATGCATGGGCCCGCCTGGGCCTCGGGGCCCACGGCGCTCTAGGCCTAAAGACCCACCCGCCTCCGTCTGGACGCAAGCCCGTAGGACTGCTAGGATTGAGGCGGTGAAAATCCCGAAAGAGTGGTCCGTGTACCTGGTTCGCTGCTCCGACAAGAGCCTGTACACCGGCATCGCCAAGGACGTCAAGGCGCGCGTCGCCGCCCACAACCTGGGCAAGGGCGCGGCCTACACGCGCAGCCGCAAGCCGGTCCGCCTCGTCTACCGCAAGAACGGCATGACCCGCTCGGCCGCCCTCGTCGAGGAGGCCCGGATCAAGTCGCTCGAAAGGACCGAAAAGCTCGCCTTCCTCAAGAAGGCGGGCCGGGCCGCCGCGGCCGCGGCGCTGCTGTGGTCCCTCGCGGCCCCCGCGCGCGCGATTCCGGTGTTCAACAAGGAGAACGGGATCAGCCTTTCCTCCGCCACCCCCCAGGCGTTCACCGGCGAGAACGCCGTCGCGGCCGGGGCGTACACCGGCCTGCGCATGTACTATCTCCCCGCGATCTCGAGCGCCGCGCCCCACGCGAGCTCGGGCACCGCGATCCTGTCGGCCACCTCGGTCGACGGCGTGACCTGGGTGAAGGAGACGGGCGTGCGCGTGGACACGAACACCGTGCCGTCGGTGTCGGCCAGCTCGATCACCGGCGCCGCGCTGCAGCCGCTGACGGGCGGCGGCTTTCGCATGCTGTACTCGATCGTCTCGACGACCGGGTCCTTCCGCATCCACAGCGCGACCTCGGCCGACGGCCTGTCCTGGGCCAACGAGACCGCCGAGGCGGTCAACGTCGCGGGGACCTACGTCGGCGTGCCGCGCCTCGTCGTCCTCAACTCCGGGGACTGGCGAATGTACTACACCCGGGACTTCAACGGGGGCGACGACCTCGTCGACCGGCAGATCTTCACCGCCCTCTCCACCGACCAGGGCGCCACCTGGGGCGCGTCCTCCGTCGTGCTGTCCACGACCGCCTACGAGTCCGGCACGGCCAAGCTGACGAGCGGGAAAATCCGCCTCTTCTACTCCCAGCCCCCGAGCGCCGGCTCGAGCGCGACCGTGATCCTGAGCGCGCTGTCGGACGACGCCCTCGGCGCGACGTTCACGCAGGAGACCGGCGTGAGGATCTCCACGCCCGTCGCCACCGGCGCCCTGTCCTTCCCCGTCCCCATCCGCTCCACCGACTCCTTCCGCTGGCGGCTGTACTACTCCTACTACGAGGCGTTCAACTCGACCGGCGACATCCGCTCGGCGCTGACCGGCGCGCCCGACCCCCTCACCCTCGTCCCGTCGACGGTGTACCGGAGCGCGGGCGCGATCGCGCTGGGCATCACCGGCGAGATCTTCTCGGCGACGCCCGCCGCCTCCATCAGCAAGGACGGCGTCACCCTCGTCGGCGCCGGCCTGACCCGGACCGACGACCAGAACCTCAGCGCGACCTTCGCGACGCAGGGCCAGGCGCTCGGCCTGTGGGACCTGACGGTGACCAACGCCGACGGCGTGGCGTCCACGGTCGCCAACGCGCTGCTCATCGACTACGCGCCGGGCACCGTCACTTTGACCGACAACCTCCTGCGGCCGCGCAACGGCACGTCGACGCTCATCGACATCGAGACGTTCAACTCGGGGCGGGTCTCGGTGCGCGTCTACGACTCCGAGGGCCGCCCGATCCGGACCCTGTTCGACGGCGAGCGCGCCGCCGGCTCCTTCGGCTTCACCTGGGACGGCAAGAACGCCTCCGGCGCGACGGTCCCCAGCGGCCTGTACTTCGTCGCGGTCAACGGGCCGAAGATCGCGCTCAAGAGCAAGATCATCGTGATCCGATGAGCCCCCGATTCCTCCTCGCCGCCGGCCTGACCCTCGCCCTCGCCGGGACGGCGGGCGCCGCCGGCTCGCCCACCCTGCGCCGCTCGCTGTCGGCGCGCTCCGCCGCGATGGCCGACGCCTACTGCGCCGTCGCCGGCGGGATCTCGTCGTTGAGCACCAACCCCGCGGGCCTCGCGGCCGCCCGCCGGCCCCAGCTCGACACGACCTTCACCAGCGGCGTGCTCGACGACTCCTTCGGCTTCCTCGGCTGGGCGCAGCCGCTGCCCCTCGGCACGGCGGCCGCCGGCCTGTCCTACTACGACGCCGGCAAGGTGGACCTGCGCTACGCCGGCGGACGCATCGAGACGCGCACGGCCCAGCGCGATTTCGTCGGCCACCTCGCCTGGGGCCTCCCCCTTCCCGGCGGCCTGTCGGTCGGCGCGACCGGCAAGTACTACCGCTTCGAGCTCGCCCAGGAGGCCAAGGCCTCGGGCTTCGCCGGCGACGCCGGCGCCCAGTGGAAGACGCCCCTCAAGGGCCTGTCCCTCGGCGCCGCCCTGCAGAACGCCGGCCCGGGCGTGAAGTTCGAGGCCGACCGCGACCCCCTGCCGCTCACGGCGCGCGGCGGCGCCTCCTGGTCCTGGGCGAGCCGGCCGGCGGCCACGGCCAAGGAGGAATCCCTGAGCTCGTTGACCGGCACCCGCTTTCTCGCCTCGGCCGAGGCCGTGAAGGTCCGCGACGAGGCCGTCGTCGGCGCGCTCGGCTCCGAGCTCGCGATGGACTTCGGCGCCACGACCTCGATCGCCCTGCGCGCCGGCTGGCGCCTCAACTCCGACGCCTCGCGCCTGACCGTCGGCGTGGGCATGCGCGAGGGCCGGTTCTCGCTCGACTACGCGATGGCCGAGAAGCGGACCTTGGGCCAGGTCCATCACGCCGGCTTCGGCGTCCGCTTCTAGGCGCGATGGCCCGCCGCCGCCGCCCCTTCGGACCCGCCTGGCTCTGGGCCGCGACGGCCCTCCTCGCCGCCGCCGGGCTCTCCGCCGCGTGGCTCGCGGCCCAGGCCGAGCGGAAGCTCTCGACCCTCGTGGTCGGCGGCCTGGGCGTGAGCTTCTCCACTCGCATCTGGTCGGCGCCGTTTCCCGTCAAGGACGGCGCGCGCGGCGAGGCGGAGCGGCTCGTCGAGCGCCTCGACCGGCTCGGCTACCGCCGCACGCCCGACGCCCCGGCCAAGGGCGAATACCGCTGGACCCCGCCCGAGCTCGCCGTCTACCTGCGCGGCCACCGCATCCCCGGCTCGGAGCAGCGCGAGGGCCTCTACATGCTGCGCCGCGACGAGGAGGGCTGGCTCGTCTTCGACGGCCTCGGCGGGCGCGTCCCCGAGATCCGCCTGGAGCCCGAGCTCGTCGTCGAGCTCGCCGGCGAGAAGTCCGAGCGCCGGGAGCCGGCCGCGTGGGAGCAGATCCCCCCCTCCCTCAGGGACGCGGTCGTCGCCACCGAGGACAAGCGCTTCTGGACCCACCACGGCCTCGACCCGCGCGCCGTGGCCCGCGCCGCCCTCGCCAACCTCCGGCGCCGCGACCTGCAGGGCGCCAGCACGATCACCCAGCAGCTCTCCAAGAACCTCTTCCTCTCCCCGCGCCGCACCTTCCGCCGCAAGCTCTCCGAAGCCGCCCTCTCCCTGTACCTCGAGCTGCGCCTCGACAAGCAGCGCATCCTGACTTTGTATCTCAACCACATCTACCTCGGCCAGGACGGGCCCTCGAGCGTGATGGGCGTGCGCTCCGCCGCGCGCCACTACTTCTCCAAAGAGGTCTCCGACCTCACCTTGACCGAATCCGCCCTGATCGCCGGCGTCATCCGCGGCCCCGGCGTTTACAACCCCTTCCGAGACCCCGCCGCCGCCAAGGCCCGCCGCGACCACGTCCTGCGCCGCATGCGCGAGGAGGACATGATCTCCGCGCTCGAGCTCGACGCCGCTCTCGACGAGCCGCTCGCGCTGAAGGCCAACGACTCCCAGGAAGACCGCCGCGACTCCGCCTACTACGCCGCCGAGGTCGTCCGCCAGCTCCTCCCCCGCTACGGCGGCGA
>JAMPYD010000262.1 GCA_023700845.1 Elusimicrobiota bacterium
CTCGATGACGCGGATCCAGGCGCGCGTCCTCTCTCCGCTCATAAGGGCATCCGGGTCAAAGTCCAGTAAGCGGCCGCGCCGATGAGGCCGGCGACGGGCAAGGTCACGAGCCAGGCCAGGGCGATCCCGGCGGCGACGCGACCATTCAATTCCCCGGCTCCCTTGCGCATCCCCATGCCGAGGATGGCGGAACTCGACACGTGGGTGGTCGAGACGGGAAAGCCGTGCATCGCCGTGGCGACGACCATCGCCGACGTCGCGAGGTTGGCGGCGAAACCCTCGAGATGGTCCATCCTCGTCACCTTGTGGGCCAAGGTCTCGGTCACCCGCAGGCCCATGACGATGCCTCCCAGGGCGTTGGCCGCCGCCAGGACCAGGAAGAACCACCGCGGGGCCACCGTGAGCGACGGGTCCGTCACCGCGTAGAAGAAGAACCCGAGGCCCGCGATCTTCGGCGTGTCGTTGAGGCCGCGCGCAAAACCGCTGGCCGCCGCGCTCGCCCAATGGGCCCAGTGGCAGTTGAGGCAGTACCTCTCGCGGCACAGCCAGTTCAGGAAGCGGAAGGCGAGCCAAGAGGCCGCGAAGGCCGCGACGGGAGAGAGCAGGAGGGGCAAAGCGACCTTCCACCACACGCTGCCCCAGAGGACCTGGTCGAAGCCGAAGGCGTAGAGTCCGGTGAGCAAGGTCGCGCCGACGATGGCGTGCGTCGTCGAGACCGGCATGCCGAGGCGCGTCGAGAGCAGGACCCAGCCGACGGCCCCGGCCAGTATGGCGAGGGCGAACGCCGGGGTCGGCTGGACCTGGGGGGAGAGCATCCCTTTGGTGAAGAGCAAGGTCATCTTCACCGCCCAGGCGGAGGCGAGCACCGCTCCGGCGGCGACCGCGACCGAGGTCACGATCACCGCCTTCCTGTAATCGGACTCCCCGCTGCCGACCAAGGTGGCGATCGATTTCGAGATGTCGTTGGCTCCGTTGGCGAAGGCCAGGCCGGCGGCGGCGGTCAATCCCACGGCGGTCATCAGGGTCATCGCAGGTGAGTCCGGCCGGGAGGGGTTTCATTACACCTGTAACGGAACCGGGCCGGCCCGGACTTACTTTCAAGCCGCATGGAGATGAGAATGGACTACGAGACCTACGCCGTCGAGGACGCGCCCGCGGGTGCCAAGGAACTGCTGGCCGCCGCGAAGAAGAATTACGGGTTCGTCCCGAACCTGCTCGGGACGATGGCCGAGGCCCCGTCGCTGCTGAAAGGCTACATGACGCTGGCGGGGATATTCGAGGAGTCGACGCTGAGCGCTGCGGAGCGCCAGGTCGTGCTCCTGGCCGTGAGCCGCGGCAACGGGTGCGAGTACTGCGTGGCGGCGCACACCGTGATCGCGTCGATGCAGAAGGTCCCGGCCGACGTCGTTGCGGCGGTGCGTTCGGGCGGGCCCATCGGCGACCGGAAGCTCGAGGCCCTGCGCGCCTTCGCGGCCGCCGTGGCCGGTTCCCGCGGCCGGCCGAGCGAGGCCCAGACGGAGGCGTTCCTCGCGGCCGGCTACGAGAGGCGCCAGGTCCTGGAGGTCGTGCTCGGCGTGGGCCTGAAAACGCTGTCGAACTACACCAACCACATCGCCGGCACGAGGCTGGACGGCGCTTTCGCCTCGGCCGCGTGGTCGAAGGAGGCCTGCTCCTGCGGCTGAGCGGGGACCAATGGTAGAATCCCCGCGCATGCAGACGCCGCCGAAGCGCTGGAGCGTGGAGGACCTTCGCGCGCGCAAGCCCGAGGCATTGACGGCGATGGTCGACGACCATCTGCCGTCCCTGCTCGGGGGAGCGCTCGCGATCGGCCTGCCGCGCGCCGACGCGGAGGAGGTCGTCCAGGAGACCTTCGTCGCCTTCCTTTCGGCCCTGGACCGGTTCGAGGGGCGGTCGAGCCTGCGCACCTATCTGTTCGGCATCCTTTATCACAAGGCCTCGCGCCTGCGCGAGAAGGCGCGGCGCACGGAGGGGAGCGACGACATCGAGGCGCTCGTCGAGGCGCGCTTCGACTCGGGCGGCATGTGGTCCCGCCCGCCGCGCGGACCCGAGGCCGAGTCCCTCGACGCGGAGACCCGCCGCTGGGTGGAGACCTGCGCCGAGGGGCTGCCCGACGCCCAGCGGACGGCGTTCTTCCTGAAGGAGGTCGAAGGGGAGACCTCCGAGTCGGTGTGTAACGTTCTGGGCGTGACCGCGACCAACCTGCGAGTGATGCTCCACCGGGCCCGGCTGAAGCTCCGGGAGTGCCTGGAGCGGAACTGGGGAAAAAACCCGTGATGAAGCTCATGATGGCGTTCATGCCGAGCTGCAAGGAGGTCGCCAAGACCTTGTGCGGCGAGGGCTTGGCGGCCGAGCCCTGGGGGAGGCGGCTGATGATCCGTCTTCACCTCTCGCAGTGCGAGTTCTGCGCGCGCTTCGGCCGGCAGATGGAGCGCATCTGCGAGGCCCTGAAGGCGGCCTGGGCCGAGCCGAGCGGGGAGGACGTCGAGGCCTTCAAGCGGCGCGTCGTCGCGCGCCTGGGATCGTCGTGAGGCGCGCGCTGCTGTCCCTCCTGCTGGCATCGTCCGCGGGCGCGGCGGCGCCTTCATCCTCCCTCGACGCGGCGCTCGCGGCGAGGGTCCGCGGCGGCCTCGTGGACTATGCGGGCCTCAAGAAGGACCCGGCGGGGCTCGACGCCTGGCTCGCGGCCGCCGCGAAGACCGACGCGGGGGAATTCGCCCTCCGGTCGCGGGACGAGCGGCTGGCCTTCCTGATCAACCTCTACAACGCGGCGACCTTGCGGCTCATCCTCGACCATTACCCGGTCGACTCGATCCGGAAGATCGGGCCGGCCTGGGACCGCAGCCGGGCCTGGAAGCTCCCCGTCGTCAAGGTCTTCGGACGGGCCGTCACGCTCGACGCGCTCGAGCACGAGATGATACGGCCCGTCTTCGGCGAGCCGCGCGTCCATTTCGCGCTCGTGTGCGCGGCCAAGGGCTGTCCTCCCCTGCGCTCCGAGGCCTACGACGGGGCCCGCTTGAACGATCAGCTCGACGATCAGGCGCGGGCGTTCCTGGCGCAGAAGTCCAAGAACGACGCCGGCCGGGCGGGCGGGCCGGTCCGCCTCTCTCCGATCTTCAAGTGGTACATGGAGGACTTCGGCGGGTCGAAGGCGTCCGTCCTGAGGTTCGTGAGCAAGTGGCTGCCCGTCGAGGACGGCCGGGCGGTGGCCTGGTCCGATTACGACTGGTCGCTCAACGAGGATAAGCGATGAGGGAATTCCTGGCGTCGGCTTTGACGTGGACCACGGCGGCCGGTCCCCTGGGACAGGCCGCCTTCGTGGGCCTGTACGTCCTGGCCACCGTGGCCTTCCTGCCCGGCTCGGTGCTGACCTTGGGGGCGGGGGCCGCCTTCGGCTTGTGGAAAGGATTCGCGCTCGTCTCGCTCGCCTCGACCCTGGGCGCCTGCGCCGCATTCCTCGTCGGACGCTACCTTCTCAGGGATTGGGTCGCGCGGAAGCTCGAAAAGGTCCCGGTTTTCGCCGCGGTCGCCGGCGCCGTCGGCGCCGAGGGCTGGAAGGTCGTGCTCCTGACGCGGCTGTCGCCCGTGCTGCCGTTCAATCTTCTCAACTACGCCTACGGCCTGACCACGGTGAGCTTCGGGGAATACGCGCTGGCCTCCTGGATCGGGATGATCCCGGGGACCTTTCTGTATGTTTATCTCGGCGCGGCGGCCGGCGAGGCCGCTCGCGGCGGGTCACGCGCGCGCACGCCCGCCGAATGGGCGCTGTACGCGGGGGGGCTGGCCGCCACCGCCGTCGCGGCCTGGCTCGTCGGCCGCACCGCCAGGCGCGCGCTGGCCGCCAAGGTGAAGGAGGGCTGAATGGAACCGGTATCGCCTCTGGACGATCACAACCGCAAGCTCCTCTCCAACGTCCATCCCGCCGATTGGACGAACCCCGAGCCCGCGGGGCGCTACAACCTCGTCGTCATCGGCGCGGGGACGGCGGGGCTCGTCACCGCCGCCGGCGCGGCGGGCCTGGGCGCCAAGGTCGCCTTGATCGAGCGCCACCTGATGGGCGGCGACTGCCTCAACGTGGGCTGCGTGCCGTCGAAAGCGCTGATCAGCGCCTCGCGCGCCGCCGCCCGGGTCCGGAGCGCGGGAGAGTTCGGCGTCAAGGTGCCGGACGGCGTGACGGTGGATTTCCC
>JAMPYD010000263.1 GCA_023700845.1 Elusimicrobiota bacterium
CTCGCCGCGGGCGCCCTCGGCGAGGACGCGGCGCCTGAGCGCCATCAGCGGAAGGCCGCCGGTGAGGACGAGCCAGGCGAGGCCGCCGGCGAGCGGCAGGACGATCCAGGCGAGAAGCGAGGCGGGGGAGGCGGCCGCCCAGGCCAGAGCGGCGAGGGCAGAGCCGGGGGCGACGGCCCAGTCGATCGCGCGCTTGAGAAGAAGGGCCGCGCGCGTGAGGCCGGGCGCGGCGGGGACGACGGCGAGCGGAGCTCCGGGGACGGCGGCGTGGTCGAGCGTCTCGAAGCCGGCCTTGTATCCATAATAGGCCGGGAGGTTCTGCTCGGAGTACAGCGCGTGGCCGGCGGCGGCCGCCCGGCGGACCAAAGACAGCACTGCGCCCCGACGCGGCGGACCGAACTGACCGTGGGCGACGCCGTGGACGAAATAGACGACGCCGTCGCGCTCGACCCTCAGCGCCGGGACGCGCAACGACTTATCGACGGGGAACGGCGACGGCACGGAGGAGGAGGTCTTGCGCCAGAGGCGGGTCAATAAGAAGCGGAACTCGGGCTCGTTGCGGGCGGCGAGGTCGGACTCCATCGATCCGAGGACGCCCAACGAAGACAGACGGGCCGCGGCGTCGGACGGGGAGAGGGAGGCGGACAGGGCCCGGGCGAGAACGGCGTCGGAAATGCCTCGGGAGGACGCTCGCGCGAGGACTTCTCTCGACGCGGGGAGGGAGCCGTCGAACAGAGAGTCCAGTTCGAGGGACGGATTCTCGGCGGGGGCGGGCGCGGGGGAGGCGGCGTGAGACGACCTCCAATCGGAAACGGCTTTCGCCGCTTCGCGGCGGATGTCGGCGGCTTTTGAGGCGGCGGGGGCGGCGGATCGGGCCAACGCGGACGGCGTTTGGACGGAAACGGAAACGGCGACGGAAGGGGGCGTCAGGGCGGGAAGAACAACGGAGTTCGGCGTGGGGGAGACGGCGGGCGACAACGACGGGGACAACGACAAGGACATCGACGGCAACGGCGTGGAGGACTCGTTCAGACGGTCCATTCCGACGACCGGTACCGCGCCGATCGCCGGGGACTTAACGGCGATGCCGACTCGTACCTGCGCCGCGGCTGGCGCCGCGGCGGACGACAACAGAACGGCGACGGCGAAAAGACTTTTTACCAACTTGAAGAACCACCACCCGAGCTTGAACCGCCCCAGCTGGAGCCGCCGCCGCTCGAGCCGCCGGAAGAGCGCCGAGAATCTTCTTCGCTTCGGCGGCGGCGATCGTCTTCTTCCTGCTGGCGCCTTCGGCGTTCTTCTTCCTGGCGGCGGCGCTCTTCCTCTTCCTCGCGGCGACGGCGGGAGACTTCGGCTTCGGCGGTTTGGATGGCGGAGATTGCCGCGCTGCGCGCGGCTTCGGCGTAACGGATGGCGCCGTCATAGTCGCCGCTATTGAGGGCGGACTTCGCGGAGTTCAACGACCCGGAGCCGGGGGAGCCGGGGACGGAGACTCCGTAGGAACCGGTCCAGTTCGTCGCCTCGCGGACCTTGTGCGCGGCGTTGGAGATGACTTCGGTCGCGCGGGCGGCCGCCGCGATCTCGCCTTTCAGCGAAGCGGCGACGTGGGCGGCCTGGGTCGTGATGCGGTCGGCTTCGGCGTCGACCTTCGGCCATTCGCCGTGGGCGGCCTGGGACGCCGAGACCGCGGAGGCGTAGGCGTTCCTCAGGACGGAGAGCTCTCTTAATGCGCTCGTGATCGCGGGGCTGTCGGCGATGCCGTCGCCCTGGGCTTCCTGGGCGAGGCGGGCTGCGGAGTCCAGCTGCGTTTCCGCGGCCTTGAGGCTCCGGATCACCTCGGCGTAGGCGTCGCGGTCGTTGTTGAGCCGGACCCACAGCTGGTCGAGCCCGGCGGAGACCGCGGCGATGGCGGCGGCGGCCTTGAACGGGTCGCCTTTCTTCATATCGCTGGCGCTCCGCGCTTCGCCGAGCGCCTTGACGGAGTCGGCGTAGGCCGCCATCGTCGGGCGCATCGTGCGCTTGTCGTCGGGGATCTCGGTCTTCCACGCGCGGACCTTGGCCTCGAGCTTCTCGAGGAAGGCGTTGTTGTCGACGACGGCCTTGTCGAGGCGCGCCCGCTTCTCGGCGATCTCGTCGAGGCGGCTCTGCGCGATCTGCTCGTGCGCGACCGCCTGGTCGAGCAGCATCGCGGCTTCCAGCACCTTGGCCTCGCGGAAGGAGCGCACGGCCTTCTCGCGCTTGGCCTTGGCCGCGTCGATCGCGACCGAGGCCTCGTCGACGTTGTCGTCGATCGTGCCGTTGGAGTTCGGGTGGGAGACGTCGCCCGCGGCGAGGCCGAGGGTGGAGGCGGCGAAGTCGCGCTTGATCGTCTTGAGGATCTCCGCGCGCTCCGGCAGGAGGGCGTCGAGACGCTGCGCTTCGGCGATGCGGCCGGCGACGTCGGACTCCTGCTCCTTGAGGGACTGCAGGGACGCGGAGACGATGGCGTTGGCCTGGGAGATGAGGTCCGCGCCGAGCTTCTGCGACGCTTCCGCCTCGGCGAGCTTGCCTTCGCCGAGCTTGGCGGCGGCCTCGTCGAGCGCGACGGAGGCGGCGGTCAGGCGCTCGGTCGGGTCGTTTTTGGCCTCGCGCAGCATGTTCCCGGCCTCGAGGCCGAGGGCGGAGGCGACCTGGGCGCGCGCGGCGTCCACGGCCGCGGCGGACTTCACGGCTTCGGCGCGGGACGCGGCGATGCGGCCCAGGCCGTTCTTGGCCTTGGCCAGGTTCGCCGCGTGCTCCGCGTAGGCGGACTTCAGCGCCGCGAGGCCGAGGGCCCCGTCGGTCGTATGGAGGGAAGCGGCGAGGGCCGAGGCCATGCCGTCGAGGCGGGAGCGCGAGCCCTCGATCCACTGGGTCCCGACCGAGGCGGCGGTCAGCGCGGCGACGATGGGGTCGGTGACGGCGAGCTCGTCCTTGTACATGCTCAGCGAGAGCTCGGAGAGGGCCTTGGAATCCGCGGCCATGCGCTCGGCGAGGGCTCCCTGGCCCTTCATCGCGCCGACGGGGTTCTTCGCGGCCTTGCCGCGCGCGGCGGCCAAGGTCTCGCGGGCCTGGGGCAGGATCTTCGCGCCGAGGGCTTCGACCTTGAAGTATCCGTTCTTCGCGGCCTCCGCGGCCTTCTTCTCGGCCGCGCCGATGGCGGCCTCGGTCGCGTCGAACGCCGCGCCGTAGCCGGTGGAGGCCTTCTCGATCTCGTCTAAAGCCGAGACGGCCGATTTGGAGGTCGCGTTGAACTTGGCCATCACGCTCTCGAAGTTCTCGGAGACCGGGGCGTAGTCCTTCGCCTCGCCGTACAGGTCGCCGCGCCAGTCGCTCGCCTTCTCGAACAGGGCGTCGAAGCCGTCCTGCGGCTTGAAGGTCAGCGGTTCGGTGGCGAGCATCGCCTCGGCCTTGAGGTAGCGCGAGGGCCAGAGCTGGTTGACGATCCAGCCGACGGTCATCGCCTTGGGGCGGACGAGCGCGGTCGCGCGGTCGTGGATGTTGCGCGCCATCGCGAGGTACAGCTTCGCGCGGCCGGCGTCCTTGCGGACCTGCGCGGCGGCGGCGGCGGTCTCCTCTTCCCACCCGCGCGATTTCTCGCCCGAGATCGGCCCGACGTACACGTCCATGCGCTTGTCGAGCTCGTCGATGACCGTGTCGAGCTTCTTCTCGAGGATGGCGTCCCATTTGGCGAGCTCGCCCTCGGCCTTGCGGCGGGCCTTGCGGGCGCGCCAGTTGAGGAAGGCGCTCGTGCCGGCCGTGCCGAGGCCGAGCAGGATCCAGAAGATCATCGCCAGCATCGCGTTGCGGCTCGCCGCGGCGTCGGCGTCGGCGATCGTGCGCTCGGCGTTGGCGAGCGCGGACTTGGCGGACTGCAGCTGGGACGCCCACATCGAGGCGCCGAGCTCGTGCGCCTCGCGCGCCTCGCGCAGGGACTGCTTGGCGGTCACGAGGTCGGTGGACGCGGAGCCGGCGCGCTCGCGGGCCTCGAGCTGGCCGAGGACGGCCTCGGAGGCGGCGATCTGGTCGGCGCCGGCGGCGTGCTCGTTGAGGGCGGTCTGGACGCGGCGCGCCTCGGCGGCGACGGCGTCGGCCGCGGACTTGGCGCCGGAGGGGTTGGACGCCAGCGCGGACTCGGCGGACGCGAGCTTCTCGCGCATCGACCGGATGTC
>JAMPYD010000264.1 GCA_023700845.1 Elusimicrobiota bacterium
GGCGTGGCCTTGGTCAGGCAGGGCGTTTCGATCTCGAGGAAGCCCTCGGAGGCCAGCGCGTTGCGGGCGGCCATCGCGATCGTGTGGCGCACGGTCAGGTTATGCAGCATGCGCGCGCGGCGCAGGTCGAGGAAGCGGTACTTGAGGCGGGACTCCTCGTTGACGGTGATGTGCTCGTCGACCTCGAACGGCAGGACCTTGCACGTATTGAGGATTTTCACGCCATCGGCGTGAAGCTCAACCTCTCCCGTCGGGAGCTTGGGGTTCTCGGCGCCCTTCGGGCGCCTCTGGATCGTGCCGGAAATGCTCACGACGAACTCCGCGCCCAGCTTGGCGGCGGTCAGGAAGGCCTCGGCCTTCTCCGGGTGGACGACGACCTGAAGCAGGCCGGAGCGGTCGCGGACGTTGAAGAAGTAGACGCCGCCGTGGTCGCGGCGGGAGTGGACCCAGCCGGCGACGCGGACGGCCTTGCCCTCGAAGGAGGCGTCGAGAATTCCGGCGTCGTGGGTGCGCATGGCGTTGGACATCTGTTACCTCGGAGGGGTCAGGCTTCGATGCAGAGCCCCGCGAGCTTGTCGGGCGCGGGGATGGTGTAGCGGCCCTCGTCGAGCGACACGAGGCCGGCGCGGCGCAGGGACGACAGCGCGCGGGTGAGGGGCTCGCGGGTGGTGCCGACGACGTCGGCGAGCTCCTGCTGGGTGAAGCGGTCCTTGAGCACGATGCCGCCGCCGTGGGTCGTCTCGCCGGAGCGGCGGCCGAGCTCGAGCATGGCCTTGGCGACGCGGCCGAGGATGTTGCGGAACAGCAGGCCCTCGATCTCCTCGTTGGCGCGGCGCAGGCGCTCGCAGACGGTCCGCAGGAGGTACAGCGCGAGCTTCGGGTCGCTGGCGAGCAGGCGCTGGAAGTCCTTCTTGCGGATGACGAGCAGGCGCGAGGGCTCGACGGCCTGGGCCGCGGCGGTGCGCGTGGTGCCCTCGAGCAGGGACATCTCGCCGAAGAAGTCCCCTTCCTTGAGATAAGCGAACGTCTTCTTTTTCTTGGAAGCGGAGTTCGTGAAGATCTTGATGCGGCCGGAGAGCACGATGTACATCGCGTCCGAGTCCTGGCGCTTGGCGAAGACGGACTGGCGCGCGCCGAGGTCGAGCTCCTCGGCGAGGCGGAACACCTCGTGGAGGTGCTTGGAGCTCAGGGCCGAGAGAAAGGGGATTTTCTTGAGGAGGCGGACGGCGTTCATAGAGCCGATATTAGCTTTCTTCCCCCGCGCCGTTCAAGGCGGGTCGGCCCTACAAGGCCCAGGAGGCCAGGGTCGAGAGCATCTGGGCGTCGGTGCTGTCGATCTTGAGCGGGGTCACCGAGACGAGGCCCTTCGAGACCACGCCGACGTCGGTGCCCGGCTCGTCCACGCCGGTGACGTGCCTGCCCGCGAGCCAGTAGTACTCGAGGCCGCGCGGGTCGGAGCGGCGGGTCACGTCGGTGCCGTAGATGCGCCGGCCGAGCTTGGCGGGCACGCCCGGCTTGTAGGTCTTCCCCGCGCGGGCCGGAAAATTGACGTTGAGGCAGACGCCCTTGGGCAGGCCCTTCACGAGCACCTGCCGCGCCAGCCTCTGGGCGAACGCCGCCGCGGGGCGGTAATCCTTCCCGTCGGGATCCATGGACAGCGCGATCGCGGAGACCTTGAGCAAGGTCGCCTCCATCGCGGCCGCGACGGTGCCCGAGTAAATGACGTCCTCTCCGAGGTTGTAGCCGCGGTTGATGCCCGACACGACGAGATCGACTTTATTCTTCAGGATCTCGAGGATCCCGAACCGCGCGCAGTCCGCGGGGCTGCCGTTCAAGGCATACACGCCTTCGGACTGTTTGCGGATGCGGATCGGTTTGTGAAGCGTCAGGGAGTGGCTGTCCGCCGAGCGCTCATGATCGGGAACCGACACCGTCACCGTGCCGATGCGGCGCATTGCCGCGATCAGCGCGGGCAATCCGGGCCCGTGGATTCCGTCGTCGTTACAAACAAGTATTCTCGGGCGCTTTTTCATTAAACCAATTTCTCGAGCTCGTCAACAAACATTGAGGTCGTCCTATCCGCCGAAGGCAATTTGAGGTCGTCATACCCCATTACCGTCGTCGATCCTAACATTTTGGCCAACGCCGGCCCGAGTCCGTCATAAAGGTCCGTCTCAGGAATCCTCACCGCCGTTTTGCTTCTCTCAAACACGCGGGCATTGGCGTCCTGATGATTCGCCGCCGCGTGAGGGTACGGCACAAGTATTGCCGTTTTTCGTTGAGCTGCCAATTCGGCGAGAGTGCTCGCGCCTGACCTACAGACGACGATATCTGCGGCGGCGTACGCCGCCGCCATGTCGTCGAGGTAATCAAGGACTTTCGCCGGCACCCCGGCCGTTTTATACGCGTTTTGGGTCTCTTCGGACTTCCCCTTCCCCGCAAGGTGCAGCACCTGCGCGTCCACCCCCGCCTTCTTCATCGCCGCCGGAACCGCGTTGAGAGCCTTCGCCCCCTGCGAGCCCCCGAACACGAGGATCGTCTTCCGCGCCGGATCGAGGCCGAGAGCTCGTCTCGCCTCCCCCGCATCCCTGCGCCCGTATAACGCCGTCCTCACCGGCGTCCCCACCACCTTGCCGTTGCCGTCCGCCGGCGGCAGCCCCCAGAACAGCGCCGCCCCGAACAGGGCCCCCGCCTTGTTCGCGAGCCCCAGAATCGCGTTCGACTCGTGCAGCGCCAGAGGCGTTCCCCGCCTCCACGCCGCGTACGCCACCGGGAAGGTCAGGTATCCCCCCATCCCCAGCGCCAGGTCCGGCTTGAAATCCTTCGCGACGCGCGACATCAGCCGCAGGCTCGCGATCAGCTTCCCCGCGAAGACGACCAGGCCCCAGCCGAGACCGCGCGGCATGCCGACAAGATCGACCTCGAGGCACGCCAGGCCTTCCTTCTCGAGGCGCGCCTTCGCGGGATCGTCCGTCCGGACGACGAGCAGCGGCTCCCAGCCTCGGGCCTTCAGCTCCTGGGCCGCGACGAGCCCGGGGTAAAAATGCCCTCCGGTGCCGCCCGCCGCGATCAGGACCCGCTTCATTTGAGCGCCTCCGCCCGCGTCTGGCGCGAGATGTTGAGCAGAACGCCCACGCCGATCATCGTCGAGAGCAGGGACGAGCCGCCGTAGGAGATGAACGGCAGCGGGATGCCCTTCGTCGGCAGGAGGCCGATCGACATGGCGATGTTGAAGAAGGCCTGGATGACGATCGAGAAGGAGATGCCCGCGGCGAGCAAGGTCCCGAACAGGTTGGGCGCCGCGCGCGCGATGCGCACGCCCCGGATGAGGATCGTGGCGAACAGGGCCAGGACGACGGCCGCGCCGATGAGGCCCAGCTCCTCGCAGATGACGGGGAAGATGAAGTCGGTGTGGGGCTTGGGCAGGTACATGAGCTTGAGCTTGGAGGCGCCGACGCCCTTGCCGGTCCAGCCGCCGGAGCCGACGGCGAGGATGGACTGCGCGAGCTGATAGCCGGCGCCCTTGATGTTCTCGAACGGGGTCAGGAAGGAGAGGAGGCGCGCCCGCCGGTACGGCTTGCGCCACAGCTCGATCGCGACGACGGGGACGGCCAGGGCCAGGGCGCCGACGATGGACTCCCAGCGCGCGCCCGCGACGAACAAGGTCAGGACCGCCACGCAGAAGATCAGGACGGGCGTGCCGAGATCGGGCGCCAGGCCGATGAGGACGAGCAGGACGCCGACGACGGCGAGCGGCACGACGATGCCCTGGAGGAAGCCCCCGAGCTTGCTGTGCTTCTTGTCGAGGTAGGCGGCGAGGAAGAGGATCGCGGTGAGCTTGGCGAACTCCGCCGGCTGGATGCCGACCGGGCCGAGGCGGATCCAGCGCTTGGCGCCGGCCACCGCGGGGAAGAACAGCGCCGCGATCAAGGTCACGCAGGTGATCGCGAAGATCGGCATGACGTACTCGCGCAGGCGGTTGTAATCGTAGCGGCTCATCGCCCCCATCGCGACGATCGAGACGGCCCCCCAGACGAGCTGGCGCTGGAAGAAGTAGAGCGGGCTGCCGATGTTCTTCTCGGCGTAGATCGCGCTCGCGGAGTAGACCATGACCAGGCCGATGACGAGAAGGGCCATGACCGCGCCGAACAGGGCGTAGTCGATGGGCGCGCCGCGGCGCGGGGA
>JAMPYD010000265.1 GCA_023700845.1 Elusimicrobiota bacterium
GCGCGTGCATCTCGGCAGCAAGCGGATGGGGCAGCTGATCGACGACCTGCTCAACCTGTCCCGCATCACGCGCACCGTCCTGCGCCCCGAGTCCGTGGACCTCAGCGCTCTCGCCGCGGCGATCGGCGACGATCTCGCCAAGGCCGAGCCGGGGCGCCGCGTCGAGCTCGTCGTCGCGCCGGGCGTCAAGGCCTGGGGCGACGCGAACCTCCTGCGCGTGGCGCTGGCCAACCTGCTCGGCAACGCCTGGAAATACACGAGCAAGCATCCCCGCGCGCGCATCGAGTTCGGCGCGGAGGAGCGCGAGGGACGGACCGTCTACTTCGTGCGCGACGACGGCGCGGGCTTCGACATGGAGCTGTCGAAGCGGCTGTTCGAGCCGTTCACGCGCCTGCACGCGGCGGCCGATTTCGAGGGCACCGGGATCGGGCTCGCCACCGTCTCGCGCGTCGTCGCGCGGCACGCGGGACGCGTCTGGGCGGAGAGCGCGGTGGAGCGCGGCGCCGTGTTCTATTTCACGCTCTGGGAGCGGAAGCCATGATCGAGAGGAAGCTCATCCTGCTGGTCGAGGACAACCCCGACGACGAGAAGCTCGTCTTGATGGCCTTGAAGAAAAGCGGCATCGTCAACGAGATCGTCATCGCGCGCGACGGCCAGGAGGCGCTCGACCGGCTGCACGTGTCCGCGGACCGGCCCAAGGCCCTCAGGCCGGCGGTGATCCTCCTCGACCTGCACCTGCCCAAGATCGACGGCCTCGAGGTCCTGCGGCGGATCCGGGGGGACGAGCGCACGAGGCTGCTTCCCGTGGTCGTGCTCAGCTCCTCCGACGAGGACAACGACCGGACCTGGAGCTATCATCTCGGCGCGAACAGCTACGTCTGCAAGCCGGTCGACTACGCCGCCTTCGCGGCGGCCGTCAAGGAATTGGGGCTCTACTGGCTTCTGCTGAACCGCCCCAGCCCGTGAGCCGGCCTAGCGCGCGAACAGGCGCAGGATCTCGGCGACGCTCCAGGCCTGCGAGCGGGTGCCGCCGCGGTTCTGCGCGGGTCCCTCGCGCTTGAACACCGGCGCGAGGCCCTCGGGATCGTCGAGCGAGAAGCCCTTCAGCGCGGGATCGCTCTCCCCTCCGTCGTAGACCTCGGGCAGGGAGCCCTCGGGCACGCCGGCGAGGGCCTCGACGAGCGGGGTGATCAGCGCGCGGGTCTCCGCGCCCGCGCGGGCCTCGTCCCAGCCCATGTCGCGGCGCACCTGGGCCAGCGCCTCGGCGAAGGCCCCCATCAGCCAAGGCCAGACCGTGCCCTGATGGTAGGCCTGGTCCTTCTCGAGCGGGGGCTTCGACGTGTCGTAGCGCGCGCGGTACCCGCTGTCGCGGTCCGACAGGGTGCGCGGCCCCTTGCGCGTCAGCAGGTCGCGCGTCGCGGCGAGCACCACCGCGCGGCGCCGCTCGGGGCTCAGGAGGTCGCCGCCGCGGCTGACCGCGAACAGCATGTTCGGGCGGATCGCGTCGCCGTGGGGGTCTCCCTCGACGACGTCGCGCAGCGCCCCGCCGGTCCCGCCCCAGGCGCGGCGGTTGTCCTCGGTCTCGAACCAGAACTTCTCGTTGAACGACGCCTTGACCTTGTCGGCCAGCGCGTTCCGCGCGGCGGCGGCCTTCGCGTCGCCGGCGCGCGCCTCGAGCGCGGCCGCGAAGCGCAGGTTCGCGTACCACAGCGCGTTGATCTCGACGGTCTTGCCGTTGCGCGGGGTCACCGGCCGGTCGCGGCCCTCGGGGTCGGCGTCCATCCAGGTGGCCTGCGCGGGCGTGACGACGAGGCCGTCGGCGTCCATGTATATCCTGTTTTGGCGGCCGTAGCGCTCGTAGGACGCGCCCTTCTCGTAGCCGGCCATGATCCGGCGCACGACCGGCGCCATCTCGTCGACGAAGGCCCAATCGCCCGAGGCCTCGGCGTACGACTTGACCGCCTGGACGTACCACATCGGCGCGTCGGCGGTGTTATACTCGGCGTTCTTGCCGTCGGTCTTGTTGGGGATCAGGCCGCCCTTCTCGAAGGCGGCGAAGCGGCGCAGGACCGACTTCGCGTCCTCGAAGCGGCCCGTCGCCAGCAGGAGGCCCGGCAGGGAGATGAAGGTGTCGCGCCCCCACTCCTCGAGGAACCAGTCCATGCTCGCCGCCCAGATCTGCACGGAATCCCCGTCGCGCTTGACGAACGCGGCCGCGGCGGCGGCGAACGCGGCGCGCGCCGCCTCCGGAGCCTTCCACACGTCGCCGTCGCGGCTCGCCGTCAGCATGCGCAGCTGCGGGCGCGCGTCGGCGCGGACCCGGTTCGCGTAGTCGGCGTCCTCGGGAAGCGGGATGCGGTAGCGCCAGGTGGAGATTCCGCGGCGCATCTCCTTGACGGCGAAGGGGTCCCGCCACTCGTCGCCGAGGGTGTAGGCGACGAACTTGGCGTTCGCCCCGGAGGAGCCCTCGCGCCGGGCCGAGAAGTAGCGGCCGAGGAAGTCGGGGCTGCGGGGGTCGTCGTGGGAGCTGACCTTCTTCCAGTCCCCCCCGACCGTGAGGAAGCCGAGGCGGCGGGCGTCGGCGTCCTTGCCCTCGAACGCCTCGGCGAGCGGGAACGCTCCGCGCTCGCGGAGGACCCGGCTCATCGCCGCGACGAACTCGTCGCCGGGCTCGTCGCCGCTGGCGAGCTGGCCGTTGCCGAACTTGTAGGCGAAGTGCAGGGCGTCGGCGCGCGCGCCGTCGAAGCCGAAATCGAGCCAGTGCCGGTAGGGGTCCAGGGCCGCCGCGTAGCCGTCCTTCCTCAGCTCGGACCAGCGCCACAGCGCCAGGTCCTTCCAGTCCTCGTGGATCCAGGCGTTGATGATGCCGGGGTTGCGGGTCCGGATGTCGGCGAACAGGCCGGGGCGCTTCCAGGCGTCGACGGAGTTCTTGGCGCGGAACATCGGGATGTCGAAGAGGATCTTGCCGCCGGCGGCGTGCACCTCGGCGATCGCCGACTTCAGCTGGCCGTGGGCGAGCCACTGGGACCAGCGGCGCACCGCGACGAGCACGGGGAACTCGACGGCGGCGCGCGCGGCGCGCTCGTCCTCGGCGGTCCAGTCGAGCGCGGGCTTGCCGATCAAGGCGGACAAGGTCATGAACTCGGCGTATTCGTCGAGCCAGGCGGCGTTCTTCGCGGCGAACTCGGCGAAGTCGCGGGCGCGGGGAGAATCCCCGGCCTTCACGAAACGGGCGTGCGCCTCGCGGGCGACGGCGCTCTCGCGGGCGCGCAGGGCGGGATAATCGACGCTCTGGGAGGGCGCGACGACGCGCGCCGCCATCGCGGGATCGGCGCGGACCTCGTCGACGGAGGCCCAGTCGATCTGGTCCTCGTTGAGCGCGTACAGGCTGACCGGGGCGTAGGGGCTCTCGTCGAGCGTCGCGAAGTGGGGCAGGAGAAGGACGGCGTCCACGCCCTGGCTCTTGAGCTCCTCCCGGTAGTAGCGGCCGAGATCGGCGTACTTGCCGACTCCCGGGTCGGTTTTCTTTTGCGAGCGGAGGGCGTAGAGCGGAACCGTCTCGGCCGTGCGCGTCGCCGAGCCGTCCTTCCACCAGCGGGAGGCGTCCTCGGCCGGGCGCGCCGCGCCGACGAACGAGGACGGCGGGACGGGCGCGAAGGCGAGCAGGCCGCCCAGGACGGCGCGCGCGGCCCGGGACGCGAGGCCGGCGGTCAAGGAGCCGGAGGCCGGCGCGGGCGCCGCGCGCGACCAGGCCTCGTCGGACAGGGCCTTGGCCTCGCGGACGATCGCCTCGGGGTCGTGCAGGCGGGCGCGCAGGGCGTCGAGCGCGCGGTCCCGGGAGTCGAACAGGCCGGCGCCGACCTCGTGCGCGCCGTAGGCCGGAAGCGGCGTGACCGTCCGCTTGACCAGGGAGGTCAGATAGAGGAACCAGCCGTCGGGCAGCGGGCGGCCCGCCGCCTTCATGCCCTCGGCGAGCGCGCGGGCGAGCTCGGCCAGCTTCGCCGCCGTGCGCTCGGCCGCGGCGGCGGTCCCCAGGACCTTGGCCGGGACGGGCGCCGGGGCCGGAGCGCCGAGCACGGCGTCCGCCGCCGCGACGGCCGCCTGGGCGATCAGCTCGCCCGGCTTCAGGTCGTCGACGAGGTCGGTCCAGGTGACGCGCGGCGCCTCGGGCGTGCCGC
>JAMPYD010000266.1 GCA_023700845.1 Elusimicrobiota bacterium
CGCGCCGTCGAGGACCTCGACCAGGGCGTCGAAGGCCGCCTGCGGGCCGGCGGCGGGGGCGAGCCGCGGCGGCGCGGCGGGCACGACGGACAGGGCCGCGGGCGCGGGGGCCCAGCCGAGCGCGGAGACGGCGTCGCGCAGGGCCTCGACGGGGGGCACGGCCGAGGGAAGGGGGGCCGACGCGGCGCGGAGCTTCGCCGTCGCGGCGCCCAGGGCGGGGGAGGCGCCCTGGAATACGAGCGCCAGGGAAAGGGCGCACGCCGAGAGCCGGCGCGTCGCCCCGGGACGGGATTCTCGGCGAGAGGGGTATCCCATTGGGCCTAAGCATAGGCTCCAAAGACCTACATCCACAAGGAGCCAGGGGCCTATACTAGCATGGGCCGTTCGTCCCAGTCAAGTGCCTGATGTTAAGATCGCATTCTCCGTCGGTAATTAACCATTTAAAGCCTGGCACCATGTGACAGATGTGTTAATATCCCCTAGGTTATCCACCTATTCACACCGGGCCCTCCGTCGACGGGGCACGGCTCCGCGAGCGGCTCCTCGGGGGCCGCCCGGCCCGTTGGGCCTAGGAGGGGATTTCCGGTTCAAGTCCGGCTCATAATAATGCTAAACTCCCGCCCGATGGAAACCCCGTCCGCCGCCGATCCCGTCGAGCGCCTCTGGAAAACCGCGCGCTACCTGCCGCAGACCGTGCGTCTGCTGGGCACGCGCTACCGGACGCTGTTCCTGGCCCACGCCCAGCGCTGCCGCCCGCGCGGGGAGGCCGGCGTGGTGGCCGACGCCCTCGCTTTCGCCGACTACCTCTCCAAGCAGGAGCGCGTCGGCCTGCTGGAGCCCGAGCGCAACGCGCTGCGGCGCGACGCCCGCGCCCTGCGCCGCCGCTTCCGCCTGCGGCGCGACGGGGACGCGATCGAGGCGATCGAGAAATGGAAAATCTTCCAGTGGATCGGGATCTGAGCGTGGCGCACCAGGGAGCCGCCGACACACAGTACCGCACCGAGCCCCTGCTCGCGTTCGTGACCCGGACGATGGCGCGCGAGCGGGCCGAGCTGCGCGAGATCCGCGAGACGACCGAGGCGAAGGGCCTGCCCGCGATCAGCGTCGGGCCGGACGAGGGCCGCCTGCTGCACTTCCTCGCCTCCGCCTGCGGCGCGAAAAAGATCGTCGAGGTCGGCACGCTCGCCGGCTACTCGGCGTGCTGGATGGCCGACGCCCTTCCGAAGGGGGGGATGCTGCACACGATCGAGTACGAGCCCAAGCACGCGAAGGTGGCCAAGGAGAACGTCGCGCTCGCGGGCCTGACGGCGAAGGTGACCGTGCACACGGGCGCGGGCATGACCGTGCTCCTGACGCTGGAGGCCCACGGGCCTTTCGATCTGGTCTTCATCGACGCGGACAAGACCGGCTACGGCGACTACGCGCGCTGGGCGGCCAAGAACGTGCGCTCGGGCGGCTTCGTGATCTGCGACAACGCCTACCTCTTCGGCAACCTCCACCGCGACGACCTTCCGGCGGATCACGACGACAAGCCGAAGGTCGCGCCGATGCGCGCGGCCTTGGCGCTGCTCGCCGACGAGTCGCTGTTCTCCTCCTGCGCGATGATCCCCACCGGCGAGGGCATGGCCGTCGCCGTCCGGCGCTGACCATGCCCGTCGCGACGCGCAAGGGCGCCGCGGAGGTCAAGAAGGTCGAGGAGCCCGCCGACGCCGAGCGCGATCACGGCTGGAACGTCGTCCTCTTCAACTGCGACTGCCACTCGTTCGATCAGGTGGAGGGAATACTCCTCAAGGCCGTGCGCTGCTCGCTCTCCCAGGCCCGCGCCTGGTCCTGGGAGGTGCACTCCGAGGGCTCCGCCGTCGTCTACCAGGGCGCCCTCGAGCGCTGCGAGGCCGTCGCCGACGTCATCGCCTCCATCGGCCTTCAGGTCAAGATCTCGCGCTGACGCGCGACCAATAAACAACTCCGCGCGATTTGCTAGATTATCGGGGATGAAGGCGAGCGAGGCGTCGCTGAAGCTGCCGCACCGGCCGCTGGGAAAAACCGGCTTGTCGATCTCCGAGATCGGCTTCGGGGGCTGGGGCATCGGCAAGTCCATGTGGGGCCCGACGGACGATCACGAGTCGATGCTCGCCCTGCACGCCGCCCTCGATTCGGGCATCAACTACTTCGACACGGCCTACGCCTACGGACACGGCCACTCCGAGCGCCTGATCGCGCGGCTCTTCAAGGAAGCCGGACGCCGCGCCGTGGTCTCGACCAAGGTCCCGCCGAAGAACATGGAGTGGCCCGGCCATCCGCGCGCGAAGCTGGCCCTCGTGTTCCCGCCGGACTGGGTGCGCCTCAGCGTCGAGCGGTCCCTGCGCAACCTCGGCACGGACGGCGTCGATCTCTACCAGTTCCACGTCTGGCACGACTCCTGGCTCAAGGATCCGATGTGGCCCGCGCTCGCCGCGGAGATGGAGAAGCTCAAGTCCGAGGGGAAGGTCCGCAACTGGGGCGTCTCGATCAACAACGACGACCCGGATTCCGCCCTCGAGCTCGTGAAGACCGGCCTCGTCGGCGTCGTGCAGGTCCTCTTCAACATGTTCGACCAGCGCGCGGCCGACCGGCTGCTGCCGGCGTGCCGCCAGCAGGGCGTCGGCGTCATCGTGCGCTGCCCGTTCGACGAGGGGAGCCTGACGGGGACCTTGACGCCGGACACCCGCTTCGCGCCCGAGGATTTCCGCTCGCATTACTTCGGCGGCGAGCGCCTGGCCGAGACCTGCCGCCGCGCCGACCAGCTCGCGCGCACGGTCATCGGGCCCAAGGCGGAGACGCTCGCCGCGGCGGCGCTCAAGTACTGCCTGAGCTTCGACTCGGTGTCGACGGTGATCCCGGGCATGCGCCGGGTCTCCCACGTGACCTTCAACGCCCGCGCCTGCGACGGAAGATACTTCGACGCGTCCGAGCTCGCCGCCATCGCCAAGCACCGCTGGGTCCGCGACTTCTACCTTTAGAGGAGCCGGACGCCGTCAGTTAGCCTTGAATTTGTAACACGTTCCCGGTACTCTCCTCTTGTTGAAGATCTCACGATCGCTCGCGGCGGCCGCAGCGGCCCTCGCCTTGCTCGCCCCGTTCCTCTCGGCGGCGGACAAAGGCGCGGCCCGCCGCTTTCTCCTCGAGGGCGACGCCCTGTACCGGCGCGGCGACTTCAAGGACGCGATGAGCTCGGTCAACGAGGCCCTCAAGGCCGACTCGCGCAACGGCGACGCCTATGAGCTGCGGGCGCGGCTGTGGCACGCGGCCGGCGACCAGACCCGGCAGAAGGCGGACGCGGCGCGCGCGCTCGAGCTGCTCGGCGTCGGCACGGGCTCGCTGGCGCCCGACGAGCTGGTCGCGCAGGGCGGAGCGCAGCTCCTGCTCGGCCGCGTCGACAAGGCGCTGGAGAGCTTCAACGCCGCGCTGAAGGCGGACCAGAAGACGGCCCGGGCGCTGTACGCCCGCTCCCGCGTCTGGCGCGAGAAGGCCGACATGCCGAAGGCGATCGCGGACCTCGACGGCGCCCTCAAGCTCGAGCCCAAGACGGCGCTGTGGCTTTACTCGCGGGGACGGGCGCACTACGACAAGGGCGACGACGCGAAGGCCGTCGCGGACCTGACCGCGGCGCTGCGCGCCAACAAGAATTTCACCTTGGCGTTCGCGCTCGTCGGCTCGGCCATGGCCCGGCAGGGCGACCTCAAGCGGGCGGCGAAGGCCTACGACCGCGCCATCGCGCTCGACCCCGAGTACTCCTACGCGTACCTCGGCCGCGCCGCGCTCAAGCTGCGCAAGGGGGACGAGCCCGGCGCGCTGAAGGATTTCGAGGAGGCGGTCCGCGCCGACGCCCAGGACTACGCGCCCTACTTCAACCGCGGCGAGCTGCACTGGCGCGGCGGGCGCCGCGAGCAGGCGCTCTCGGACTACCGCAACGCGATGACCTCGCCCAAGCTGACGCCCGAGGCCGCGGTCTCGATCGGCGACCGCTACCTGTCGCTGCAGCTCTGGAAGGACGCCGTCGCCGCCTACGGCCGCGCGCTGGACCTCGGCGCGGGCGTTTCGGCGCTGGTCCGCCGCGCCCGGGTCCACGAGTCCGACAAGGACATGAAGAAGGCGCTCGCCGACCTCGACGCGGCCGTC
>JAMPYD010000267.1 GCA_023700845.1 Elusimicrobiota bacterium
CGCGGTGTACTTCAACGAGCCGAACACCTTGCCCGGCTTCACGCCGGCCAGCATGTACCCGCGGCTCTGGCGCGAGACCGGCCTGCCCACCGGCAAGCTGGTCGAGACCTTGGTCGCCCTGGCCCTGCGCCGCGCCGCCTCGCGCCGGCGCGTCAGCACGAATCATTGACGCCGTGATCGACGCGGCGATCGTCCTGACGTTCCTCGGCGCCAGCCTCTATCTCGGCGCGCGCGCCGGGCGCGAGGAGGGCGGCGAGGGCTGGATCCTCGCCGGACGGACGCTGACTTTGCCCGTGTTCGTCGCCACGCTCGTGCCCACCTTCTACGGCGGCGTCCTCGGCATCGGGGAGTTCACCTGGAGCGCCGGCCTGTCCAACTGGACGGTCATGGCCCTGCCCTACTACGTGTTCGCGGGCCTGTACGCGGTGTTCCTCGCCGGGCGCGTGCGGGTGGCCCCCGGCCTGACGATCCCCGATCATCTCGAGTCGGCCTACGGCCGGCCGACCGCGCTGCTGGGCGCGCTCCTCGTCTTCGTGCTCGCGAGCCCCGCCGACGAGCTGCTGATGGCCGGGACCCTGGTCGGCCACATGACGGGCCTGCCCGTCGCCGCGGCGTCGGCCCTCGCGGGCGCCGTCGCCCTCTCGCTGATCTGGCGCGGGGGCCTGCGCTCCGACGCGGCCGCCAACCGCCTGCAGTTCGTCGTCATGTTCCTCGGCTTCGCCTTGGTCATCCCCTTCGCGTGGCATGCCGTCGGGAGTCCCGTGGCCATGGCCCGGAAGCTTCCCGCCGGCCACCTGAGCTGGACCGGTGGCCTGAGCCCCGCCCAGCTGATCGGCTGGTGGCTGATCGCGGTGTGGACGATCGTGGACCCCTCCTTCCATCAGCGCTGCGCCGCGGCGGAGAGCCCGGCGGTCGCGCGCAAGGGCATCCTGATCTCGATCGCGTTCTGGGCCGTCTTCGACCTCCTCACGACGACGGCGGGGCTGTACGCCCGCGTGGCGCAGCCCGTGATGGCGCATCCAACGCTCGCCTTCCCCCTGCTCGCCGACTCGGTGATGCCGCCGGTCGCGCGCGGCCTGTTCATCGCGGGCGTGTCGGCGTCCCTGTTCGCGGCGCTGCAGGGCACGGCGATGCTCGCCGCCGCGTGCCTGGGGCGCGAGCGCCTGCGCGCCGGCCTCGTCGCGACGATGATCGCGTCCTACGCGCTCTCGCGCCTGGTCCCCTCGATCGTCGGCCTGTGGTACGCGGTCGGCAGCGCCGTGATCCCGGGGCTGCTCCTGCCGATGCTCGGCGTGTATCTCCCGGCGCTGCGCGTGCCCGGGACCTGGGCGGCGGCGTCCTCCGCCGCCGGCTGCCTCGTTTCGCTGGCCTGGGTCGCGGCGGCCCGCCTGCGCGGCGCGCCGCCTCTCGGGATCGAGCCGATGTACCCCGGCCTGGCCGTCTCCGGCGCGCTGTGGGCCGCGGGCTATTTCTCGTCGACGCGCGCGGCCACGACCGCCCCGAGAAGGACGCCCCACGCGCCGCAGTAGGCCCAGATCAGGATCGCGAGCACCGAGCTCAGCGCGCCGTTGAACAGGCTCACGTGCCACACCTTCGGCAGCAGGTAGGAGAACAGCAGGGACACCCCCGACCAGGCCGCCGCGGCCGCGCCCGCGCCGACGGCGGCCGCGCTCCACGACGGGCTTTTCTGCGGGACGAACACGTAGGTCGAGGCGAAGGCGGCGAACAGCGCGGCGAACGCCGTCGGGTAGCGGAACCAGGAGCTGAAGGCCCGGGGAAACAGCCGGCCCGCGCCGAGCCGCGTGAGCTCGCCCTGCGCCAACGGCAGCATCACGAAGGCGACCGACGCCGCGCCGATCGCGATCGCCCAGATCGCCAGCACGCCGAAGGCCTTCCCCCGCCGCCGCCAGCCGCCGGGGCTGGGCCGCTCCGGGTCGGAGAAGACGAAATGCACGGCGCGCGTCATCTCGTTGAGGCCGCTCGAGGCGGTCCACGCGGCGAGCACCGTGCTCGCCGCCGCCAGGCCGTGCGAGCCCTGCTGGATCGAGGCGGCGAACGCGTCGGGCCGGAAGCGGCTCTCCGGCGGCAGGACGTCGCGCAGGAACGAGAGCAGCTCCGGCGTGAGGTTCGCCGAGAACACCGCCGCGACGGTCCGCGAGACGACGATCAGGAAGGGCACGAGCGAAACGAGAAAATAAAACGCCATCGCGGCGGCGAAGCTCGGGAGCATGTCGAACTTGCCTTGGAGGCGGCGGCCGAGAAGCGCGGACATCGGTACAGCTTACGAATTTTTCCCGCGGCGGCTAGGGCGACTGCTCCTCGCCGGCCTTGACCGACTCGACCTTCAGGATCAGGCGCTCGAAGGTGTCCTTGAAGCCGCCGGCGAAGGGCTCGTCGATCACGCGCAAGGTGCCGAGGCGGTCGACGCGCGCCGCGGGGATCAGCCCCCGCCCCGGGGCCTCGGCGCGCAGCCGCTCGAGCTGATCCGACGGGAGCACCTCCCCGGCCGCGAGCTTCGCGGCGAACTTCTTCTCGACGAGCCGCGCGGCCTCGGCCGCGTCCCGGCCGACGAGCAGGAACTCCTTGCCGCCGACGCGGACGGGCTCCTCCACCGAGTAGCCGAGCTTGCGCAGGCGGTTGACCTCGACGCGCGCGATCACGCCGAGCCGCTTGAGGTAGCGGTCCCCCGCGTCGTGGCCGAGGACGTCGTTGACGGCCTTGAAGTTGCGCGCGGAGATCATCGCCGCCTCGCCCTTCCCGTCGTAGTCTGCCTCCCACTTCGGCTGGGCCATGTCGACCCACTCCGCGGTCCGCGTCAACGTCAGGGGATCCTTGAACACGGCCTCGAGGAACACGGCGTACTCCTTCTCCGTGAGCTTCTCCTTGAGCGCCCGTATCTCGGCGACGCGGCCCGTCCTCGGCGCGGCCGGCGCGGCGTCGCGCGCGACGCCCTGCGCCAGGGCCGAGATTTCGCGCAGGCGCGTGAAGGTCAAGGTCCCGGGAACCTCGACGACGGCCTCGCCGCGCAGGCCCTCGGCCTTCGCCTTGTTGAGCACCCCGTCGGCGGCCTTCAGCGCCGTCTCGAAGCCCCGTCCCTCCTCCGGCGCGATCCCGTAGGTGAAATCTCCGACCGGCCCGGTGCGCCCCATGCGGGTCATCGCCGCGTCGATCGCGGCCCGCTCCGGCCCGCCCGGGGACAGTCCCACGCCGCCCTCCCCGAAATCCGCGTCCGCGAGGACCTTCTCGGGCGGGAAGGCCTCGCGCATTGAGCGGGCGAACTCGATGACGTCGTTCATCGAGCCGAACGCGACGATCTCCTCGCCGCCGAGGCGCGCGACGGTCACGCCGGTCCGCTTCGCGATCGCCTCGATCTTCGGCCCCGCGGAGGCGAGCATGCGGTCCCCCATCTCCTTGCCCGCCACCGGCCCGTGCACGTCCGCGAGGCCGGCGTTGACCGCGCCGAAGTTGTTCATGTCGAGCATGGCCACCGTCGGCTCCGCGACGCCCGCCAGCAGGGCCTCCGCCTTCTCCATGATGAAGGCCCGGTTGGGCAGGCCCATCAAGCCGTCCGTATAGAAAATCTCCTCGGCCTTCTTGAACAGCGCGCCCTGGCCGCGCGCCTCGAGCGAGAGCTGCATCTGCCGCAGCGGCCCGCGCTTGTCGGCGATCTGCCGGGTGGTCCCGCCCGCCGGGCTGTGGTCGAAGAAGCCGTCGGCCACGCCGCGGATGCGGATCGGGCGGTCGCGGATATGATCGTGAACGTCGACGGGCGTCTTCAGGATCGCGCCCGCGTGCACCGCGAGGGCCCGGCCGTTCTTGATGTTCGGCTTCCACCGCTGGTCGAGCCCGACCTGCGAGTACGTCCCGCTGTTGAAGTCGAGCCTTGGCCGCCCCGTCGCCGGGTCCACCATCGCCTCGCCGGCGAACAGCACCGCCCGGCCGCCGCCGATCGCGGCGTGCTTGACGCCCGCCTCGTTCCGGTCGCCCTTCTCCATGCGCCCGACCGTCATTCCGATCGTCCCGCCGGGGTTCTCGTAGATCACGTAGTTGTAGCGGACGCCGGGCTTCATCCGCTTCCAGGTCGCGGCGGTCGCCTCGAAGACGCGCCCGCTCTCGCGCGCGGCCCGCATGATCTCCGGCGAATAGACCTCCTC
>JAMPYD010000268.1 GCA_023700845.1 Elusimicrobiota bacterium
AGTCGTCGACCGCGCGCTTCGGCATCATCCTCGACGCCTCGCTCATCACCGGCATCGACCCGCCTCCCGAGGTCGACTCCGCGCTGGCCGCCATCAACACGGCCCACAACCACGTCTCCTCCGAGATCAGCCTGGCGCAGGCCTCCGCCGACCAGAAGATCGTCCAGTCCAAGAGGGCCGTGGAGATCGAGACCCTCAACGCGCAGGCCGAGGTCGAGCCGCTGCTCGCGCTGTCCAAGCAGCTCACCGACCTCAAGGCCGTCGGCGGATCCGGCTCGCTGATCGCGTACCTGCGCAACGTCCGCCTCGGCCTATTCAAAAACACGAAGCAGCTCGTCCTCGAAAACCGCCAGCACTGGGAGGGCCGCTGACATGAGCCCCTTTTTCCTCGCCGCCGCCGTCACCTTCTTCGGGCTCTGGATCGCCGTGCCCGTCGCGCTCGGCCTGCTGCGCATGCTCGGCTTCTACACGATCGTCTACGAGGGGACCGCGCAGGTCTTCGTGCTGTTCGGCAACGTCCTCGAGACGATCACCGAGCCCGGCATCCACTTCCTCTGGCTGAGGATGGGGCCGAAGGCCCTGATCGTCAACTGGATCGGCTCCCGGTACACGCTCGACATGCGCATGGACCAGGTGTACCGCCGCAGCGAGCCCGTCAACTCCGAGGAAGGCGCGCCGATGGGCATCGGCATCTGGTACGAGATGTACGTCTCCGATCCGGTCGCCTTCCTGTTCAAGAACGCCGACCCGCGCGGCTCGCTCGCGGCCAACGTGAGCAACGCGACGGTGCGCTCCTTGTCGAACATGAAGCTCGCGGACATGCTCGGCAACCGCCATCAGATGAGCCAGGTCGTGCGCGAGGAGGTCTCCCCGAAGAGCCACGAATGGGGCTACAAGCTCGGCTCGGTCTACATCCGCAAGGTCCACCTCCGCGACCCGCGCATGATCAAGCAGATCGAGGAGAAGGTCGTGAACCGCCTGCGCCAGGTCACCGCCGCGATCAAGCAGGACGGCGAGAACCAGGTCAACATCATCGCGAGCACGGCCTCGCGCCAGGCCGCGATCGCCTTCGCCGAGGCCGCGGCCCTGCGCCCGAAGATCGTCGGCCAGGCGCTCAAGACGATCTCCTCGGCGCCGGACATCCTGCAGGCCATGTTCGAGATCCTCGAGGTCCAGCGCGTGCTCGAGGGCGGCGCCGAGATCACGATGGTCCCGCCGGGCTCGGACATGCTTCAGCAGCTCATCGCCGCCCGAGGCAAGCCGGCGGCGCCGCCCGCCTGAAGCTGGTCGTCGACGGCAAGGGCCGCACCGCGATCATCCCCCTTCCCGGGGCGGAGCGCCTGCCGGAGCTCCTCGAATTCCAGGGAGAGCGCTTCGTCCGCAAAAGCGAGCTGCACGTCACCTTGGTCGGCTCCCGCGCCGCCCTCGACCCGGCCGCCGTGAGCGCCGCGGCCCGCGGCCTCGAGTTCACGGTCCGGCCCTCGGGGATCCGCCGCCTGGTCCGGGACGGAGGCCGGCGCGCCCTCATCGAGCTCGTCCGGGTCGAAGGCCAGGAGGAATTCTACGCCCGGCTCGAATCCGCGCTCGGCCGCCCCGGCGCGGTCCCCCGCATGCCGGCCCACGTGACCTTGTTCACGGAGCCGGGCGGCCGGGGCATCGCCCTCTATTCGGCCGCCCAGCTCGAGTCGCTGTCGCGGCCCGCCGATCCGGCGCTCGCGCCGGGCCCCTGGCGTCTCGACGAGGGCGGGGCTATACTGGGGGCTTGAGGCCCCTCGCCCTCGGCGCCCTCCTCTTTTTCGCCGCCCCCGAAGCGCGCGCCCAGTCGCGCGTCGGCTCGGTCGAGGCCGGGGGGGTCAACGCCGGTTCGCAATCCGGATCTCTCACGTCCGCGCTGCCCGGCGGCGGCGCCCCCCAGCCCGTCTCCCTCAATCTCGCCGCGCCGACACTCGGCCTTACGCCGTCCGCCTTGATGCCCCTCGCGCCCGCGCCCGCGCTGGCTCCGGCCCCGTACGCGCCGGCCGCTCTCCCCGCCTCCTTCATCTCGCCCGCCCGTCCCGTGGAAATGAAGCCCGCGCTGGCGCCGCTCGCCGGCGCCCGCCTCGCCTTCGGCGACGCGCCGGAGAACGCCGAGAAAACCCCGGTCGGGGAGCTGATCGATTTCACCAAACGCATGTTCGGCGAGGCCTCGCCGGCCGGCTACCAATCCGCGGAGTATCTCCGGCCCGGCGCCCCTTTCCGGTTCGCCGACTCGGACATCCTCCGCTACCGCTCCGCGCTGAGCGCCCCCTACGCGAAATCCGGCGAGGCGGAGGTCAAAGCCCTGGTCGACGCGGCGATGGGCCTGGCGAAAAGCGCCGGGATCTCCGTCGAGACCGGCGAGCGCGCGGGCAGGCCCGTCCTGAAGATCGTCCCCGAGGAGCGCGGCCACCGCCTCAACCGTCTCGCCTGGGACATGAAGAAAACTTACGACTCGACGCTGGAGTACGCGCCCGCGAAGACCAGAGGCGCCGTGGCCGCCTACAACTCGACGGAGCGCGTCCTGTACCTTCCCGATTTCGGACGGGAGGACTCCTTCGAGGCGATCCTGCACGAGTCGCGCCACGCCCTCTTCACCAAGCGCCTGGGCCGCGGGGACATCAGCGCCTTCCACCCCTCCCTCGTCGCCTACCCGGGCCGCGCGATCGCCCCCGGGGCGACCTCCTACGACGAATACATGTCCCTGGAGGAGCTCAGCACCCACGCGAAGACCCTGCTGCACGAGGTCATCCGCGCCGGGCGCGGCGACGCCTCGGCGGTCTCGGGCGCGAAGTCCGACGCGTATCAGTTCATGGACATCCTGCGCAGCGCGGAGATCAACCTCTTCCAGCTTCAGCGCCTGCTCGCGAGCGGCTCGCTCAAATCCTACCGCCTGACCGGAGAGACCTGGCCGGTCGTGCCGGGAGGACGCTGGGAGGCGATCAACCTGCCGCACGCGATCCTCGCCTTGCCCGTCCTCGACGGGCCCCCCGCGCCCAAGCGCGGGCTGTGGAGCCGCCTCTTCAAGGACGAGCCGGAGACCGCCGCGCTCAAGGCGGCTCGCCGCCACGCCGCCGTCCTGCGCCCGCTCGTGGGCAAGCTCGCCGTCGAGCTGCAGGCCTACCTGGACGCGCTTAAGGGCGCCGAGCCCGACCTCAAGAAGGCGCGCGCGGCGGCCGCGCGGATGGTCGTCCTCGCGGACCAGGCCGACAAAAGCTTCGCCGCCGGCCGCTAGCTAGCGGGCCGGGACGGGAGGGGCGCCCTCGATCTCGCGGATCTGGTCGTCGACGAACATGCGGGTGCCCTCGTCGAGCTTGAATTCGAGCGCCTTGCGGAAGAACTTCAGCGCGTAGCGGTCGTTGTTCTCTCCGCGCAGGCACAGCCCCATGCCGGCGTAGGCCCTCGCGACGCTGTCGTCGGAGACCTTCAGGCGCTGGGCCGCCTTGAGCGCCGCGGTGAAGGCGGCGCGCGCGTCGGGGATTTTCCCCTCGCGCAGCCAGGAGGCGCCGGTCCGCTCGTGATAGCGCACGAGGCGCGGGTCCTCGGCCTTGAGCCCGTCGTGCAGCTCGTCGAGCTCCTCTCGGGCCCGCTGATAGTCCCCCTTCTCGATCAGGCGGTCCGCCCGCTTGAAGGCGTTTTCGACCGGGTCCGCGCGGCCGACGGCCGCGGCGGCCGGAAGGGCCGGGAGAAGGAGGCACAGGGCCAGGACGATGTTCATGAGCCCTGAAAGGATAACGGATTGGCGCGCGCCGTCAATACCGGGGAGATATCGGGGCGGTCTCGGGGCGCCCGGTCTCGAACCGGGAACCTCATGGTCCCAAACCATGCGCTCTGCCAATTGAGCTACGCCCCGATGAGACCGCGGCCCGATTATACCACTCTCTTTTAATATTTCCGTCCTTGCGCCCGGTCCGGAGCGAGGGTACACTAGGCTCGTGAAGAAACTACTCGTCGTCGCCGCCGTCGCGCTGCTGTGCGCCTGCAAGTCCGGCCCCCCCACGGTCTTCGTCAACGACGACGACCGCAGGGCCTACGGCCACGACGACGCCGACGAGGAGCGCCGCGCCCGCGAGGAGCTGGCCGACATCCAGAAGAAGGTCGAGACGGGCACTCTTCCCAAGATC
>JAMPYD010000269.1 GCA_023700845.1 Elusimicrobiota bacterium
CGCCTCGTTCTCGTCCTTGAACGGGATCACCGCCGCGACGGGCCCGAAGATCTCCTCGCGGACGATCTTCATCTCGGCGTCGGCGCCGACGAACACGGCCGGGGTCAGGTAATAGCCCTTCGCCGGGACGCCCTTGGGCCGGACGCCGCCGCACAGGAGCTTCGCGCCCTCGGCCTTGCCGGCGGCGAGGTAGCCGGCGATCCTCGCGTGCTGGCGCGCGGAGATGATCGGCCCGATCTGCGTGCCCTTCTTCTCGGGGTGGCCGACGACGAACTTCCGGGTCCGCGCGACGAGCCGGGCGACGAACTTGTCGTGGATGCCGCGCTGGACGAGGATGCGGGAGCGGGCGCAGCAGTCCTGGCCGGCGTTGTAGAAGACCGACCAGACGGATTTCTCGACGCACAGGTCGAGATCGGCGTCGTCGAAGACGATGTTCGGGGACTTCCCCCCGAGCTCGAGGGAGACGCGCTTGATGCCGTCGGCCGCGGCCTTCATGATCCCCGTGCCGGTCGCCGTCGAGCCGGTGAACGAGATCTTGCGCACGCGCGGGTGCCGGACGAGGGCGTCGCCGCAGCCGGGGCCCGGACCGGGGACGACGTTCAGCACGCCCTCGGGCAGGCCCGCCTCGGCCGCGAGCTTGGCCAGCGCCAGGGCCGTCAGCGGGGTCTCCGGCGAGGGCTTGAGGACGACGGTGTTTCCGCAGGCCAGCGCCGGCCCGAGCTTCCAGGCCGCGATGACGAGCGGGAAGTTCCAGGGCACGATGAGGCCGCACACGCCGACCGGCTCGCGCAGGGTGTAGTCGAGGCCGGCTCCGGCGACCGGGATCGTCTCGCCGAAATGCTTGTTCGCGGCGCCGCCGTAGTACTCGAAGGTGTCGGCGGCCAGGCCCATCTCGTCCTTCGCGTCGCCGAGCGGCTTGCCGGCGGTGCGGCATTCGAGCAGGGCCAGGGAATCGAGGTTCTCGCGGATCAGGGCCGCGATCTTGAGGAGGATCTTGCCGCGCTCGCGCGCCTGCATCTTCCCCCACGGCCCGGAGGCGGCCCGGACCGCGGCGTCGACGGCCGCGTCGACGTCCGCCGCGCCGCCCTCGGACACCTTGGCCAGGAGCGCGCCGTCGGCGGGATTGCGGACCTCGAAGGTCCGGCCGGACAGCGCGGCGGCGGGCCCGCCGTCGATCCACAGCTTGGTCAGCATGGCGCTAGAAGTAGTTCGAGGTGATGCCGCCGTCGACGACCATGGCGGCGCCGTTGGTCCACTTCGACTCGTCGGAGGCGAGGTACAGGGCCATGTTCACGATGTCCTCGGACTTGCCGAAGCGTCCCATCGGAATGCGGTTGAGGCGCTTGGCCTTCTCCGCGGGCTCCTTGAACAGCCAGGCGGTGAGCAGCGGCGTCTCGATCGGGCCCGGGCAGATGGCGTTGGTGCGGATCCCCTTGGGGCCGTACTGCACCGCGAGGGACTTGGAGAGGGCGAGCACCGCGCCTTTCGAGGCGGTGTAGGCGTCCTGGGGCACCGTGCAGCCGACGAGCGCCACGAACGAGGCGACGTTGATGATCGAGCCTCCGCCGTTGGCGAGCAGCTCGGGGATGCCGTGCTTGCAGACGAGGTAAACGCCCTTGACGTTGACGGCCAAAACCGTGTCCCAGACCTTCTCCTCCGTGTTCGTCACGGAGTTGTCGTCGTTGGGGAAGATGCCCGCGTTGTTGTAAAGCACGTCGAGCTTGCCGTAGGCCTTCACGGCCGCGGCGACGCCGGCTTTGACTTCGTCTTCCTTCGCGACGTTCATCGCGACCGCGATCGCCTTGCCGCCGGCGGCCTGCGCCGTCTGCACGACGCGCTGGGCGGCCTCGAGGTTCATGTCGCAGGCGACGACCTTGGCCCCCTCGCGGGCGAAGCGGACCGTCGCCTCGGCGCCCATGCCCGACCCGGCGCCGGTGATGAGGACGACCTTGCCGTCGAGCCGGCCGCTCATGAGATGACGAGGAAGCCGGCCTTCTTCACGGCTTCGCGCAGGCGCGTCTTGCCGAGGTCGGTGTCGAGGCCCCGGTCGGTCGTCACCGTCAGGTTGCGCACGACGCGGCCGCGGCCGCGCAGCTTGCCGACGAGCGTCGAGATGTCCTTCGCCGCGGCGCGGACGTTGGTGACGCCGTCCTTGGCGAACCAGCGGATCGTGACGGTGCCGCTCTTGCGGCTGGGCATCAGCTTGAGGGTCAGGGCGGTTTCGGTGACGAACAGGTCCCCGACCTCTTCCTGCGAATTCTTATCGATCATGACAGGCTCCTTCTCGGCGAGGGGGTCAGAATACCAATTTGTCAGCGGGCGAGGGAAGGCTGGATCAGCCACCCCTTTTCCCGGGCCTTGGCCTCGAGGTCCTTGTCCCCCGACAGGATCACCCGCAGGCCGTCGCCGTAGGACATCAGGTCGAGGTCGGCCCCGTCGCGGGCGACGGCGAGGTCCGGCGGGCGGCCCACCGACGCCTTGACGATCTCCGCCTTGCCGCTGCGCGTCGGGACGGGCTTGAGGACCGAGGCGGAGAGGCGGGTCCCGTCGGGCGCCGCGCGTATCCCGGCGACGCGGCTCGGGTCGATGCCGTAGTCCGCGGCGGAGGCGGCCAGCACCGGCTGGGGCACGTCGTCGACGACCCACACGTCCACGCCGGCCTCGCGCAGCTTCAGCGCGAGGTCGCGCATCTCGGGAATCAGGCGCAGGCCGCGGCGCACCCGCAGCGGAGAAGGGTCGCCGGCCTCGGCATGGACGAGCTCGACGCCCCCCGGGCGGGATTTCTCGACGGCGAGGCTCTGGCGCGCGTAGTCGACGGCCTCGTCCTCGCGCCAGCCCGCCCACAGCCGCATCAGGTACTGGCGGCACTCGCGGCGCCCGACCTCGCGGCAAAGCCCGATGTAGCTGCCGAGGACGGCCTTGCGGTAGATGTGGTAGTCCGGCTGGGAGGACCAGACCGAGCTCGACAGGGAGATGAACTGGTTGTAGGCGGCGCGCGCCGGCTGGCGGCCGTGGCCGCCCGGGATGATCTCCCACCAGGCGTCGTCGAAGCGGAAATCCACGTCGGTCGACAGTCGCAGGAAAACGAGCTCGGCCGGGTCGCCGACGACCAGCGCGTCGCTCCACGGGAGCACCGCGACCGGCGGCCTGGCCGGGTCGTAGCCCGGCGCGCCCTTCCAGCGCTCCGCGAGGAACTTGTCGAGGGCCGCGCGGACCTCGGGCGTCCAGCGCCCGCCCATCAGGCGCGGCACGACCGGCGCGGTCGAGACCGCGGGCTCCTCCACGACGGCCGGCCGCTTGGGCATCCTCCGGAAGTTCTTCGTCCGGCGCGCTTCGGCGGGGACGGCCGCGAGCGCGAGGAGCGCGAGAAAAAAGGCGTTCCGCGTCAAATTTTTTCTCATCGTCGTCGAGCAATGTTATAAAATAAACGGTCGGTCATTCTTCGTCGGAGGATCATCAAGCCCAACATGGCGAACATCAAGAAGTCGGACCTGCTTAAGGAAGAGATCGAGCACATCGACATCACCAAGCATGACATGCGTCCTCTCGTCGAGGCCTACTCGAAGATGTCCTTCTCCGCCCGCGACCTCGCGCGCGCGAGCAACATCTACGACAAGATGCTCGCCGACAAGGAATGCGGGGTGATCCTCTGCCTGGCCGGTTCCTTGTTCTCCGCCGGGCTCAAGAAGATCGTATGGCAAATGGTCGAAAGCAACATGGTCGACGCGATCGTTTCCACGGGGGCCAACATAGTTGACCAAGATTTCTTCGAGGCCCTCGGCTACAAGCACTACAAGGGCTCGAAGTGGGAAGACGACATGTCCCTGCGCGGCGCCCGCATCGACCGCATCTACGACACCTTCATCGACGAGGACGAGCTCGGCGCCTGCGACAACGTCATCTCCGACATCGTGGGCAACCTGAAGCCGAAGCCTTACTCCTCCCGCGAGATCGTCGAGGAGATGGGCAAGTACCTCGTGAAGAAATCCAAGGTCAAGGACTCCATCGTGCTGTCCGCGTACAAGAAGGGCGTTCCGATCTTCATCCCGGCGCTCTCCGACTGCTCGGCCGGCTTCGGGTTCCTCCACCACCAGTGGCACAACCCCGAGAGCCACGCCTCGATCGACTCGGCGAAGGAC
>JAMPYD010000270.1 GCA_023700845.1 Elusimicrobiota bacterium
AATGGGAGGCCTGGCACCTTTCAAATGATAGAATCGGCGCGAATGAATTGGCGCAATAAGTGGGCGTTCTGGGCGACGGTCGCGGGCGTGCTGGCGCTGGTCAGCGTGCCCTCGATCACCTGGGTGTCCGCCCTCAACGACTACCGGCGCTTCCTCGCCGGATGGGAGCCGCCGCCGCTGAAGCCCACGAGCACGACCTTCACGCCGAAGGACGGGGGAGGAAGCCTTCCCGCCCTGACCTCGGTCGAGTTCCGGCACAAGGCCCCGAAGGCCAAGGCGGTCGAGCTCGTCGGCGATTTCAACGCCTGGAAGCCCGGCCTGCTGAAAATGACCCGCGGCGGAGACGGCCTGTGGACCATCTCGGTTCCGGTGCGCGTCGGCCGGCACAAGTACCTCTTTCTCGTCGACGGCGAGCCCAAGGTCGACGAGCGCGCCGACACCGCGGACGGCCCCGAGGGGCGCCGCGTCTCGGTCCGGACCGTCAAATGAAGGGCCTCGTCCTGCTCGCGCTGCTGGCCGGAACCGCCTCCGCCCAGCAGCTGCCAGGGGCGGTCGTCTGGATTCCTCCCGAGAGCTTCCGCCAATGGAGCGGCGTGGACGCGCTCATGCGCGCCGATTCGGGGCTCAAGCTCACGATCGGCGTGGCGCCGGGCATGGCGACGCCGCTCGTCAAGGCGGCGCTGCTGCCGTGGGTCGAGAAGGGCCGCATCGAGCTCGCCGCCCGCATCGACGGCGATCCCGTGCTGACCATGGTCGCCGGGCACCCGGCCGCCCCGAGGCCCCAGGACCCCCTCGAGCGGGCGGTCGAGGCGCGCGAGCGGCTGCAGAAGCGCCTGGGCCTCGTCCCGGCGGGCCTCATCCCCGGCGCGGGCGCGGTGGACGCGGCCGCGGCCGCCTCCCTCGGCCAAAGCGGCGCGGGCTGGATTCTGGCCGGTCCCTACGCCGCCCCGGAGGAGCCGTGGGTCTCGGGCGGGCGGGCCGTCGTCGTCCCGTCGGGCGCCGCGACCCTGTTCGACGAGAGCGCGTCCACCGCCTCCGTCTTTCTCGCGGCCGCGGCCGGGCTGCCGCGCCCGCCTCAGGGCTGGGCCTCGATCGGAGAGCTCGCCGCGCTGAAGTCCGGCGCCCCCGCCGAGCCCGCCGCGATCGCCGCGTGGCCCGCGTGGAACGCCGACGCCGCGCTGTTTCCGCCCGCCGACGAAGGGGCGAAGGCCGCCTGGGACGCCTACGGCGCGGCGGCGCAGGCCCTGGACCTCTACCAGAACTCGGGCTCGGCCGATCTGCGGACGCTCGACGCGGCGGTCGAGCTCCTGCGCCGCGCGCAGGCCGCCCGCCACTACCGCCCGTCCGGCTCCGAGGGCGTTCCGGCCGGCCTGAGAACGGCGCTGCTGGCCGTCTACAAGCGCCTGAAGCTTCCCGCGCCGCACGCGCTGTACGACGGCTCCGCCGGGGCGGCGGCCGCCTCGTCCCCCGCGGCGCCGAGCGAGCGGCCGACCGGCGTGCGGGCCCTGTCCGGCCCGTCCTGGCTCGAGTTCCGCGCCCCCCTCGGAGCGATCGCCCTTCTCCCGTCGCTGACCCCGGGCGCCACCGCGGCGATCATCGACGGCGGCGCGGCCGCCGACCCGTGGCGCATCCTGAGCCTGCGCGCCGATTGGGACGACGCCGCCGTGCGCCTGACCTTGCGCGTGGGCCGCGCCTCGAACGCCGCCCCGCGCCCGATCTACGAGATCTACTCGGACTTCAACCGGGTCCTCGGCGCGGGCCGCGTGCCCCTGCTCGAGGGCCGCGGGGCCGTCGTCCCCGCGCGCGACGCCTGGGAGCTGGCCCTGTCGATCGTCGGCGACGAGGCCCGGCTCTACCGCGCCCGCGGCGGCGGCGAGCCCGACGAGATCGCCGCGTTCAAGGCGCAATGGCTCTCGGACCGCGGCGAGGTCTCCGTGTCCGTGCCGCGCTCCTTCATGCGCGGCAACCCCTCGCGCTGGGGCTGGGCCGTCGTCGCCCTCGCCGAGGATCCGGCGCGCGCCGGACGCCGTCCCGCCGCGTCGCTCGTCGGCGCCGACGGCACGATCCTGCTCGGCGCGCTGGCGCCGGCGGACCAGCAGAAGGGGATCCTCTCGCGCGCGAACTCGCGCGTCCCCGCCGCCCGCCTCGTCCCCTAGCCTACCGGCGGCGGGTCACGCGGCGGGAGATCTGGGTGGAGTTCCCGTTGGGGTCGGAGACGGTGATGAGGATCTCGTTCATGCCGTCCTTCAGCGGCACGGTCACCATGAAATTCCCGTCCTCGTCGATGCGCATCGGCTTGCCGCCCACGTCCACGCGCAGGCGGTCGTCGCGGAGGATCCCGGAGACGCGCACGTTGTCCGCGTCGATGTACGCCTCCTCGGCCGGGCTCGCGATGACGATCGCCTTCTTCAGGTCGGCGGTGATGCCCGACGAGGCGCGCTTGACGCCCACCGAATAATAGCGCGGCTCGGAGAAGCGGCCCTCGGTTCCCAGAAGGTCGATGATCGCGATGCGCCACCAGTACGCGCCCGGCTTGAGGCCTTCCTCGCCCGGCCGCAGGCGTTCTTCCGGCTCGTACTGCTTGTTGAGCACGATCTGCTTGAACTCGCGGTCGGTCGCCGCCTGGACGACGTAGCCGGCGATCGGCAGACCGACGCGCAGGGAGGTCAGGTCGCCGCGCAGGCTGTCGGCGTCGGCCTCGGGCGTCGGCGGCAGCGCGGCGGGCCCGCGGGGCTCGGGGGCGGCCCCCCCTCCGACCTTCACGGCCGAGGCGTACTCGAACGCCCGGTTCTCCTTCTCGGGAAGGTTGACGATCGCCTTCGGCACCTCGGGGGCCAGGCCCGGCCGGACGAGCGTGCTCATGCCGGCGGGAACCTCGACGCTGCTGCCCTGGGCGTCGACGCCGGCGGCGCCCTTGAAGACGTCGACGCGCGTCGTCAGGTCGGCCTCGACGGTGGCCGAGTAGCGCGTGTCGCGCGTGCGGGGCGTGATCAGCGCGGACGCCGTGACGACGCGCGCGCGTCCCGCGAACACGGAGCCGGCCTTGAGCTCGAGGTCCCCGTCGCGGCCCTGGGGCTTGATGACCGCCATCGAGTTCTGCTCGAGGCTGAGCAGCTCCTTGTCGAGGAGCTTCACGCGCGCCTTCGACTCCTCCAAGGTGCGGACGGTGTCGCCCTGGAACAGCTCCATCGCGAGCTTGCCCGAGCTCCATTGCGCGGTTTCCTTGCGGCGGTACATCACGCGGTTGACCGCGTAGACGAGGTGCGCCGCGCGCAGCTGGGCCTTGATGAGGCGGACGGGGACGCGCAGGGTCATGCCCGGCAGCGCCACCGTGGGGTCCTTGGTCGGCAGGCGGTTGTGCTTGAGGATCTCGTCCCAGCGGGCCGGATCCTTCAGGTACTTGTTCGCGATCGCCCACATCGTGTCGCCGGGCTTGACGATCACGTTCTGATAGGTCGACCCGTCGTCCACGTCGGCGCGGCACGGCGAGCCGAGAGCCAGGAGCAGGAGGGCCGCGAGCGTCCTCAAACGACGGCCTCCGCGGGCTTGACGCTGCCGTCGGGCAGCAAGGTCAGGCCCTTCTTGATCGTGAAGTAGAAGCGCGCGCCCTGGCCGGGCACCGATTCGACCCAGATGCGGCCGTAGTGCGCCTCGACGAAGTAGCGCGTGATCGTCAGGCCGAGCCCCGTGCCGCCGCGGCGCTGGCCCGGGACCTGCTCGAACTTCTCGAACACGCGCTTGAGGTGCTCGGCCGGGATGCCGTCGCCGTTGTCCTCGACGCAGGCCTTGAGCTCGCTCCCCTCGTCGGAGATCGACACCGTGATCGTGCCGCCGTCCGGCGCGAACTTGATCGCGTTGCCGAGGAGGTTGGTGAACACCCGCTCGAGCATATCGGAGTCGCCCTCGATGGAGAACTCCTCGATGGCGACCAGGTGCACGGAGATCTTCTTGGCCTTCGCGAGCTGCTCGAGGATGTCGATCGCGCGGCCGGCGACGCCCGCCAGCGAGAGGGTCTTCAGCTGGAGCTTCGCGCGGCCGGACTCCATCTTCGCGATGTCGAGGATGTTGTTGATCATCGCCATCAGGCGGCTCGTCGAGCGCCGCACCGAGGAGACGATCGTCTGCTGGTCCG
>JAMPYD010000271.1 GCA_023700845.1 Elusimicrobiota bacterium
AGCTCGTGGCCGCCTTCCCGGCGGCCCCGGAGTCCAACGACGGCCTCGACATCCTCGAGGGCGTCTTCGACCGCACCCGGGGCCTCGATTACAAGACCAGCCTGCGCGCGATCGTGACCTCCCAGCCGGGCACCCCGATCGGCGGCGAGGCGCAGTTCCGCCTCGCGCGCCGGGCGTTCGAGTCCAAGGACTGGGCGGCGGCCGCCGCCGACTTCCAGAAGTTCTCCGTGGATTTCACGAACCACCCCGAGCTGCCGACGGCGCAGTTCTACCTGGGCGAGAGCTATTTCAACCAGAGCAAGTGGCAGGAGGCGATCCCCGCGTTCGAGCGCCTTCTCGGCAATTTCGAGAAATCCGAGGACACGCCCCTGGCCGTCTTCCACCTCGCGAGCGCCTACTACAATCTGGAGAAGTTCGACGAGGCGACGCGCCACTACTCGCGCCTGATCGAGGAGTATCCGTCCTCTCCGTACGTCCCGCCGGCCCAGTTCAACCTGGCGCTCGCGTACAAGAAGCTCGGCAAGCTCGACATGGCGCAGTACGCCTACCAGAAGTACGTCGCGGCGGCCAAGCCGGGCGACGCGCAGGCGCAGAACGCCCTGTGGGAGACCTATCAGATCCAGCGCGACCGCAAGGACTACGACGGCGCGGTCGCCACGCTCGAGACGATCAGGAACTCGGGCAAGGCCGACGGCGAGCTCGCGCTCGAGGTGATGTACCGCATCTCCGAGGTGTACACCGCCGCCGGGCGTCCCGACGAGGCGCAGGCCACCTGGGAGAAGATGCGCACGATGAAGCCCCTGGGCTCGGCGTTCCGCCTCCAGGCGCTCGCCAAGCTCGGCGAGGCGTACGAAAAGGCGGGCGACGCGTCCTCGGCCGCCGACGTGTACGAGGAATACGCGCGCGCGGCCCCGAAGGACCTGGCGCAGAAGGCCGCGGCCCGCGCCGCGGCGCTGCGCAAGGCGCCCGGCGGGGCGAAGGTCAAGAAGGCGCCGGTCAAGGCGTCGCCCGACGTGGACGAGGACGTGGCCCCCGAGGGCGGCGGCACCATGGTGATGCCGGCCGACGAGTCCCCGGCGAAGAAGCCGGCGGGCAAGAAGCCCGCGAAGTCCGCGGCCAAGGGCCGCCGCGGCGGCGAGGCCGCCGCCGAGCCGAATCTGCCGGGCATGCCGGCCGCCGAAGACATCCAGTAGCACCGAGGAGACAAAGAGATGGGCGAAATCCACATCCTGGCGCTGTTCCGCGAGAGCTTCACTCTCGTCATCATGCTTTTCTGTTCCATCCTGTCGATCACGTTCGCGCTCGAGCGCTGGTGGTACTTCCGGACCGCGGAGGCGAGCCCCGACGAGGTGCTCAGCCACGTGCGCAAAAGCCTCGAGGGCGGCAAGACCGACGCCGCCGCGGCCTACTGCCAGAAGCATCCCTCCGCCGTCGCCCAGGTCGTCCATTACGGCCTCCTGCACGCCGCGCGCTCGCGCAAGGACCTCGAGGAGCTGATGCTGACCAAGCTCAAGGAGGAGCGCGTCAAGCTCGAGCGCTTCCTCGGCGTCCTCGGCACCCTCGGCAACATCTCGCCCTTCATCGGGCTGTTCGGCACCGTCGTCGGCATCATCAAGGCCTTCCGGGACCTGGCCTCGTCCGGCACCGGCGGCCCCGCGGTCGTCGCCCGCGGCATCGCCGAGGCGCTCGTCGCCACGGCGGCGGGCCTGCTGGTGGCGATCCCGGCCTCGATCCTGTACAACTACTTCATGCGGCGCCTGAAGGTGATCACCGTGGACATGGAGATCGCCTCCGCGCGCCTGCTCGTGATGCTCGGGGCGAAATAAGAGAGGACCCATGGCCGGAGTCAGCCAGAAAGAAGACGAACCGATCACGCAGATCAACGTCACCCCGCTGGTGGACGTCTGCCTCGTGCTCGTCATCATCTTCATGGCCGTGGCGCCCATGGCCGTCACCCTCGGCATCAAGGTCCTCGAGACCCGCCGCTCCAACGCCGAGGGCAAGGCCTCGGTGGACGAGAACGTCAACATCCGGATCACGACCGACGGCGCCATCACCGTCAACGGCACGAAGACCGACGGCGTCACCTTTCGCGGCGTGCTGTCCTCCGCGCTGGCCTCGAGCAAGGACAAGATGGTCATCGTGACCGCCGACGCGACGAACAAGGTCGGCATCGTCGTCGAGGTCCTCGACGCGTCGAAGCAGGCGGGCGCCCTCAAGCTCGCGGTGATGAAGGCCGACATGAAAGCCGAAGGCGAGGGAGGCTGAGATGGCCGCGTCAGGCATCGAGTCGGACGATCCGATCACGGACATCAACATCACGCCCCTCGTGGACGTGTGCCTCGTGCTCGTCATCATCTTCATGGTGACCGCGCCGATGTTCTCCGACCCGCCGATCAAGGTCGACCTGCCGAGCGCCCACACGCACGAGGGCGAGGAGGCCGACAAGATCACGATCACGCTCTCCAAGGACGGGGAGTACGCGATCGACGCGCAGAAGTTCACCGATCCGAAGCTGCTCGGCGACGCGCTGAAGAGCGCGCTGGCCGCGAAAGAGTCGAAGATGGTCGTGCTCCGCGCCGACAAGGACGCCCTGCACGGGCAGCTCACCGACCTGATGGCCCGCGCCAAGGACGCGGGGGCCCAGTCCCTGACGATCGCGACGGAACAGCTGAAATGAATCCGGTGTCCATAAAGGAATGAACCAGGCACGAGTGCCGGCGTCGGTGCTGATCTCGCTCGCGTTCCACGCGGGCTTCCTCGTGCTGTTCATGGGCCTCGTGAAGGAAGGGCCGAAGCAGGCGGCGCAGATCGTCGAGGGCGTGGACCTGCTGATCGCGCCCGCCCGCCCGCGCCCCGTCGAGGGGACGCCCAAGCCGGTGATCTCCACGATGGACTTCCTCAAGATGGCGCTGCCCGCCGCGCCCCGCCGGGCCGAGCTCGCGGCCGTCGACGTCAAGCTCCCGGAGACGCGCAAGCCGCTCCTCGCGGAGGCCCCGAAGCTCGAGGAGAGCACGCGGCGGCTGACGCCCAAGCTCGAGGCGCTCGACCTCGCCCGCTCCCGCGTCTCGGCCGCGAAGATCGACGCCGAGCCGATGAGCCGCCGCCGCGCCGCGCAGACTTTGGCCGCCCTTCCCAAGCTCGAGGAGGTGGGCCGCCGCCGGGTGAAGAACCTCCCCGAGGCCATCGCCCTCGAGGACAAGCGCCGCGAGGCGACGACTTTGCTCGGCGGGGCGCTCGAGGCCCCGCGCGCGACGAGCCGCCGCGAGGTCGCGATGGCCGCGGCGAAGCTCGAGGAGGCCGAGGCGCCCGCGATCGCCGCTCCCCGCAAGGGCCTGTCCGTCCTGCCCGATCAGCTGGTGCTGCGTCAGCGTCCCGAGACCGCGATCGCGCCCAAATTCGAGAAGATCGCCGCCGCCCCGAAGCTCGAGCGCCGTCAGGCCGCGGCCGCGACCGAGGGCGGCCCCAGGAAGGGCGTCGAGATCGAGGGCCCGCTCAAGGACCGCAAGGTCGTCTCGGCCGTCATCCCCAAGTTCCCGGAATGGGCCCGGACGCAGGGCATGATGGAGGCCGAGGTCGCCATCCGCTTCAACGTCGACGCCGACGGCGCGGTCATGCCCGGCATGCGCGTCGAGCGCACGTCGGGCTACGGCCGCCTCGACCGCCTCTGCATGGACAGCCTTCGCAATTGGACCTTCGCCCCCGCGCCGGGCTCCGGCGCGCAGTGGGGAGTCATCACGTTCCGCTTCATCCTGGAGTGACCATGAAAATCGCCTCTGTTCTCGCCGCAATGGCCGTGCTCGCCGCGAACGCCGCGGCCCAGACGCCGCCGCCGCCCGCCGCGGCCGCGCCGTCGGGGGGGATGCCCGCCGAGGTCGTCATCAAGGCCGAGGCGGCCGGCTCCAAGCTCCAGGACCAGAAGCCTCCCTTGAAGATCGAGGTGGACCCCTTCGAGACGATCCGCCCCTCGCTCGCGCCCGACGAGAACCTCCTGCTCGCGGTCTCGCCGCTGACCGTCTCGTGGCGCCGCACCCATCCCGAGATCCTGATGAACGACCGCGTCATCCAGCCGTGGCGCACCACCTTCAGCCAGCGGTCCGGCATCGGCTTCAAGATCAA
>JAMPYD010000272.1 GCA_023700845.1 Elusimicrobiota bacterium
CGGGCGCAGCGCGTCCTGGGGGCAGGCCTCGACGCAGTCGAAGCAGCTCAGGCAGGTTTCCCGGCCGCCGGGCGCGAAGGCCCCCTTCGCGCCGAGGCTGCGGGACGGGCACAGCTCGGCGCAGGTCCCGCAGCCGTCGCAGCGCGCGGGGTCGACGACGACGGGGCCGGTCTCCGCGCCGGCGGCCGCCCGCGCGATCGTCGGCCGCCGCGCCGCGCCCCACTCGAGGCCGTCGAGCAGCACGTCGGCCTCGGCGGGCGCGGGCGCTCCGTCCTCGGACATGGCCGAGCGGAGCCACGCCAGGGCCTTCGGCTCGCGGGAGGCCGCGACGAGCCGCGCGGGACGCGCGCCCCGGGCGCCGCCCGGCCGCAGCCAGCTGATCAGGCGCGCCTCCGCGCCGGCCCGGGCGAGGACGTCCGCCTCGACGCGCGCCGCGTCCGCGTCCTCGTCGAGAATCTCGCCGAGCGCGACCGTCCAGGCCGGCCGGCGGCGGCGGTCCTCGAAGGCCCCGCCCGGCGCCGCGGCCCCGCGCTCGGCGCGGCACGGACTCAGCGGCGACAGCATGCCGCGCAGCCAGGTCAGCGCGCGGGCGGCGGCATCGGAGCCGGGATCTCCGTCCACGCGGAGGACCGCGCCGTCGTCGGCGAGAACCAAGGTGAAGCCCCGCAGCCCCAGATCGCCCAGGCCCGCGACGAGCCCGTCCGGCGAGAGGCGCGTGCCGAAGTAATCCGTCACCGGGCGTGAGGTCATGATCATCGCTTCGCGTATTGTATACAATGCGCCGAGAAGTAGAATCCACGATGGCGAATCTCGGCTACATTCAGGTCGTGCGGCGCTGCAACCAGGTTTGCCGTTTCTGCTCGAACCCGGTCAACGAGCGCGAGCTCACGCTCGCCCGCGGCAAGCGCCTCATCGACGGCTACCGCCGGCGCGGCTACGACGGCGTCATCCTCACCGGCGGCGAGCCCACGCTCTACGAGCCGCTCGCGAAGCTGATCGCCTACGCCGCGCGCCGAGGCATGCCCTGCCGCCTGATCACCAACGCCCAGCGCACCGCCGACCCCGCCTACCTCGACGGGCTCGTCGAGGCGGGCCTCAGCCACCTCCACGTGAGCGTGCACAGCCACCGCAAGGCGGTGCAGGCCGACCTCTCCGGAAACCCCGATTCGCTGGCGAACATCGTCCGCACCTTGGCGCGCCTGAGCCGCCGGACGCTGAGCGTGGACATCAACCAGACCATCTGCGCGCAGAACGCGGACCACGTCCACGAGACCGCGCGCTGGCTGTGCGAGCGCTTTCCCTACCTGAAGCACTTCTCCTGGACCTATCTCGATCCGCTCGTCGAGCGCGTCGCCAAGGACCCGGGAACCGTCCCCGCCTTGCGCGCCACCAAGCGCTCGCTCCTGCTGGCGATGCGCTGGCTCGACCGGAGCGGCCGCACCTTCCGGCTGGAGAAGGTGCCGCTGTGCTACATGGGGGAGTTCGGGCACTGCTCCACCGAAACGCGCGCCATCGTGAAGGGCGAGCGGCGCGCCGTGGATTTCCTCGACGAGCGCGTGCATTACAAGGAGAGCGCGTGGCGCTACGGGAAATCCGCCGCCTGCGGCCGGTGCTCGCTGACCTCGATCTGCGCCGGGCTCTGGGACATGGGCGGAAGCTACGATCCGGCCGAGCTCGTCGCGCAGAAAACCGACCCGCGCCCGATCATCCGGCGCGTCCTCGCCTAGGTCACTTATTGCAGCAGGAGACGACGCTCCTCGCCGCGGGAGCGGGGCCGCCGCTCAGGTACCGGTTCGGGATGCCCTGGCTCTGGTAGCTCCAGCCCTCGATGTAGATGCCGGGCGTGAACGTCGCGTACCGGTTGCCGGGGCAGATGGCGCCGGTGACGACCGTCGTGGGCCCCGAGCAGCCGGAGGCGCTGACGTGAATGGTGCCGGCGACGTCGAGAGCCTGGGTCGGGGCCGGGACGCCGACGCCCACCAGGCCGCTGACGTAGGCGTTGCCCACCACGGACAGCTTCTGCCCGGGCGTCAGCGTGCCGATGCCGACATTGCCCCCGTCGCGGGCGAGCCAGGTGGCGCCGGTGGTGATCATCTGGGTGTACACGCCGGAAGGCGCGGGATAATAGGTGCTCAGCGTCACGCTCTCGGAGTTGAGGTCTCCGACGGCCGCGAGGAGCAGGAGCGCGGCGAGGGGCGCGCGGAAGGTCCGCGGCCCGTAGACGAAGCTCAGGTCGAAATTCAGGCGAATGGTTCTCTGATCCACACATCCTCCCCTGCTGATTCAGTGTAGCGGGCGATCCCGCCGCCGACTATGATCGAAGTCATAGAGAAGGGCGGGCGGTGGTTCGAATGTTGCGTATGCGGTCTTGGGTTTTTTATAAGGAGAGACATGCGGGCGATGCGCGCGTACGGCTGGCTGTTTCTGTCCACGGGAATCGTCTTCATCGCCGCGCCCGTCCGTCTGAGCTCCCTGCTCGGCCTGCCCAACGGAGGCCCCGGCCTGTGGCTGGGCCTGGCGGGCTCCTTGATGGCCGTCATCTCCCTGCTGTCCTTCCAGATCGCGGAGGATCCCGTCCGGGATTCGAGCTGGAACCTCCTCCTCCTCTCCAAGGCCGTCTCCTCCCTCCTGTTCGCCGTTTTCGCGGCCGCGGAACGAAATCCGTTCTTCCTGATCGGGGCCGGAGTCGATTCCGCCATTTTCCTCCACCTCGCCCTCCTGCGCTCCGGCGTCGTCAGGCCCTACCGCGGCCGCGCCGGCGGCGGCGTCCTGCAGGAGGCGTGGTTCGTGATGGCCTCCGACCCCGTCGGCCGGCGCGGCTTCTGGGCGCGCTACGCCCTCTCGGGCGGCCGCGCGCAATGCCGCGCCGTCCTCTTCGACAAGGCCGCCGGGCGCGCCGCGATCGAGCGCTGGGAGCGCCCCGCGTCGGAGGTCGAATCGGGCCCCGAGACGGCCTATCGCCTCGGGGAATTCTCGCTCGCGAAGGGGCTGGCGGCGGGACCTTCCTGGCGCCTGACCTGGCCGGAGGCCGAGGTCGGGACCCTGGGCTTCGCTCCGCCGCTGCTGTCGGGCGCGGGCGCGGTGCGCGCCGGCTACGAGTCGTCCGAGGCCCTGGTGCGCGTCACCGGAGACGCCTCCGTCGGCGGGCTGAGCGCGCGCTTCGACGGCGCGCCGGCCGGGGTCGGGCACCTCTGGAGCCCGCGCGGAGCCCGGAGCTGGCGCTGGGCGCGGGCCGTCTTCGCGCGCCCCGGCGGCGACACGGTCTTCGAGATCCTGACGGCCGACGCGCCCCTGCTCGGGCGGCTGAGCGTCCCGCTGACGGCGGCGAGGCTCGTCCACGAGGGCCGCAGCCTCGCCTCCGTCGGATTGCCGGCCTCGCTGGGCGCGCGCTCGGAGCTGCGCGGCGGGACCTGGTCCTTCCGCGTCCGGTTCGGCGGCGTCGTCGCCGAGGGCGAATGCCGTCTCGACGAGAGCCTGGCCGCGGAATTCCCCTACGAGTCGCCGGCGGGGCCCGGCCTCTGCCGGACGTCGATGACCGGCTCCCTGCGCGTGGCCCTGCGCGAGGGCGGATTCCTCCTGGCGGAGCTCGAGAGCCCGGAAGGCGCGATCGTCGAGTTCGCGGCGCCGGCGGCATGATCAGCCTCGCCTGCCTGCTTCCCCTGGCGCGGGAGTACGCCCGCCACGCGGGCCTCGACGACGACCGCGCGGCGCTGTCCGCGCGCCTGCGCTCGCGCCTGGCCCTGGCCCCGCGCTGGGCGCGCGCCTATTTCGGCGCCGGCGCGCTGTTCGTCCGGTTCGCCGCGCCGCTCCTGTATCTCGGCCGGCCGCGGACCTTCGCCGGCCTCTCCGACGAAGAGCGCGAGGACCTGCTCGGGCGCCTACAGCGCGACGGCCGCCCCGCCGCGCGGGCCGCGTTCCTGGGCGTCAAGACGATGCTGGCCGTCACGGTTCACCGCCCGAGGGAACCCCATGGCGCCTGAGCGCTGGGACTTCGTCGTCGCGGGCAGCGGCGCGGGCGGCGCCGCCGCGGCGGCGCGGCTCGTCTCCGGCGGCGCGCGCGTCCTGCTCGTCGAGGAAGGCCCCGTCGCGCTTCCGGGCGCCGACGCCTTCGAGGCC
>JAMPYD010000273.1 GCA_023700845.1 Elusimicrobiota bacterium
AGGCCGAGCGCGACATCCGCCGCCTGGAGATCGAGGCCACGGCCCTCAAGAAGGAGACCGACACCGGCTCCGCCGAGCGGCTCAAGGCCATCGAGAAGGACCTCAAGCGCCTGAAGGCCGAGTCGGCGGACCTGCGCGAGCACTGGAAAAAGGAGAAGGACCTGATCGGGGAGCTGCGCGGCTTTCAGAAGCAGGTCGAGGAGCTCAAGGCCGACGAGCAGAAGGCGGAGCGCGGCGGAGACCTCGCCCGCGCGGCCGAGGTGCGCTTCGGCAAGGTGCCGGAGCTCGAGAAGCGCGCCGAGAAGGCGCGCAAGGACCTCGCCGCCCTGCAGAAGGAGCGGTCGCTGCTGAAGGAGGAGGTCGGCGAGGAGGATGTCGCCGGCGTCGTCGCGCGCTGGACGGGCGTGCCCGTCGAGCGCCTGCTCGAGGGCCAGGCCGCGAAGCTCCTGCGCATGGAGGAACAGCTCCACAAGCGCGTCATCGGCCAGGACGCCCCGGTGAAGGCCGTCTGCGAGGCGGTGAGGCGCGCGCGCTCGGGGCTGTCCGATCCGAACCGGCCGACCGGCGTGTTCCTGCTGATGGGGCCGACCGGCGTCGGCAAGACGGAACTGGCCCGGGCCCTGGCGGAGTTCCTGTTCGATTCCGACAAGGCGATGGTGCGCATCGACATATCGGAGTACATGGAGAAGCACGCCGTCGCCCGGCTCATCGGCGCGCCCCCCGGCTATGTCGGCTACGAAGAGGGCGGGCAGCTGACCGAGGCCGTGCGCCGCCGCCCGTACGCGGTCGTCCTCCTCGACGAGATCGAGAAGGCCCACCCCGACGCCTTCAACGTCCTCCTGCAGGTCATGGACGACGGGCGCCTCACCGACGGGCAGGGCCGGACGGTGAACTTCACGAACACCGTCGTCATGATGACGTCCAACGCCTCGAAGGACGAGCTGAAGGCCCGCTTCCGGCCGGAGTTCCTGAATCGCCTCGACGACATCCTCGAGTTCACGAGCCTCGACCAGGCGCATCTGCGGCGCATCGTCGAGGTTCAGCTCGAGTCGGTGCGCAGGCGCCTCGCCGAGCGGCGCGTGGAGCTGACTTTGACCGACGCGGCGAAGGATCTGCTGGCGAAGGAGGGCTACGACCCGGCCTACGGCGCGCGCCCCCTCAAGCGCGCGATCTCCCGCCTCGTGATCGACCCGCTCGCGCGCATGCTGCTGACCGGCGAGATCAAGGACGGCCAGCAGGTCGAGGCCGACGCGGGCAAGGACGGGCTGGCCTTCCGGACCGCCGGGCGCAAACGGGCCGCCCCCGCGCCGTAATATTTCCGTAACACCGTCCGGGCGATACTGTTTTCGAAGCCGTCGTGACTTCGAAGACGCGTTCTCGACGTTTGGGTGCAAGGCCGTTCCCTCCTTGCGGCGCCTCTCGGCGCCGCCTGCCGGACCTCCCAGCCGCGGAAGCACGACGAGGAGGCCTCATCGCTTGATCAAGATCGTCGACACCAACGCAATCGGAATGTACCTGGCCGACATGGGCAAGGTGCCGCTGCTGAGCCGTCAGGAGGAAACGCATCTCGCCCGCGAGATCGAGGAGGCCGGCACGGAGCTCAAGCGCCTCGTGCTGGGGTCGCCCGTCGCCCTGCGCCAGATCCGGAACTGGGCCGAGCTGCTGCGGAGCGGCGACATGGACGCCAAGGAGCTGATGCCCCGCGGCACGCCCACCCGCGCCCAGATCGGCGCGATGCGCCGCAGGCTTCTGGCCGTGGCCCGCACCGTCTCGCGCGGCGCCCGCGGGGAGACCGTCGTCGACCGGATCATCGCGCTCGGCCTCCACGACGAGAAGGTGCGCCGGCTGACGAACCGCCTGCGCGATCAGGCCCGCCGCCTGCGCGACGGCCGCCCGACGGATCCGCTCCCGATGCCGCCGGCGCGCCTGCTCGAGCTCGACGACCGGATCGCCGCGCTGGAGGCCCGCGTCGAGGCCGCCAAGGACGGCCTGCTGCGCGCCAACCTCCGCCTCGTGATCTCCATCGCCAAGACCTTCACCTCCGACAAGCTGGAGATGGCGGACCTCATCCAGGAGGGAAGCCTGGGGCTGATCCGCGCCGTGGAGAAGTTCCGGTGGGCGATGGGCTACAAGTTCTCCACCTACGCCACCTGGTGGATCCGCCAGGCCATCCAGCGCGCGATCGTGGACAAGGAGAAGACGATCCGCATCCCCGTCCACATCCGCGAGGATTACTCCAAGCTGAAGCGGGCCCTGCGCGGAGGCGAGGGGACGCCGCGCGCCGGCGACGCCCTCAAGATCCAGGAGCTCCAGGCCGCCATGCAGGAGCCCGTGTCCCTGGCCCATCAGGTCGGCGAGGACGGCGACGGCAGCCTGGAGGGGCTCCTCGAGGACAAGGCCCTCCCCGCTCCGCACGCGGCCGCCGAGGAGTCGATCCGGCGCGACGAGATCTGGAAGTGGATGTCCCAGCTCGACAAGCGCGAGGCCGGGGTGCTCACCATGCGCTTCGGGCTCGACGGGTCGTCGCCGCGCTCCCTGGACGAGGTCGGGCGCGCCCTGCGCGTCACGCGGGAGCGGGCGCGCCAGATCCAGCTTCAGGCGCTCTCCAAGCTGCGCGAGTCGCCGCACAGCGAGCGCATGAAGGATTACTGGTCCTCCTGAGCCGCCGGGGGCCGGCCTCTGGTCGCATCGTTGCGGCGGAATGATCAGGGGCCGTCCCCGGGAGGTCCGTGCCATGAAATCTCGGAATCGGGCGCTCTTCGTCTTTTCGTTCGTCGCGGCGGCGGCGCTCGCCGCCGGAGGCTATTTCGCGTGGCGCCACCGCGTCCCGATGCCGGAGCGCGTCGAGGCGCACCTCAAGACCTGGCACGACGGACCCCGGCGCGCGGCCGAGGTCCTCATCGAGCGCTACGGGCCCCCGGACAGCATCGCCCCGGTGCTGGCGACCTGGCGCGGGCGCACGCCCTGGAAGTGGATCGCCGTTCACGGCGATTCCCCCGACAGCTACCTCGAACACGCCGTCGGGTATCAGGCGCCGCCGGCGGCGATCGACGCGCTGGCCGCGTTCGGCCACGGGATCCGCTTCAACCCCGACAACGACGAGCTCTCCGCCCGAAGCGGCTCTGAGACCCTGAATTATCTGGCCCTCAATCTCGCGGACGAGATCGCCGCCGGCAAGCGCAGCCCGCTGGAAGCGTCCGACGTCTACGTCCGGACCGCCCGGAGGGCGGCGTCCGGAAAATCCTCGCCGTACCTGGAGAGCCTGCGCTTCGAGCCGTACCAGCCTCCCCCGGAGCCGCCGTCGGGGCTGGATATCGGCTACTGAGGAGGACCGTGCCATGACATCTCAAAAGCGCGAGCTCTACTTCATCACGGCGGTGCTGACGGCCACCCTCGCCGCCGGGGGCTATTTCGCCTACCGCAATCGCGCCCCGTCCCCGGAGCGCGTGGCGGCCCACGTCGAGGGCTGGCTCGGCGGACCGCGGGCCGCGGTGCGGCTCATGCAGGAGCGCTACGGCCCGCCCCACGTCCTCGCCCCGGGCGCCGCGACCTGGCACGAGCGCGGGCCGTGGAAGAGGATCACGGTCCGCGGGGACCAGCCCTTGAGCTACCTCGAGCAGACGGTCGGCTACCACGTGCCGTTCGAGGCGGTCGAGCGGCTCGCCGAGTTCGATCACGGCCTCCGCGTCGACCGGGTCAACTCGGAGCTGACCGCCGCGAGCAACGACGAGGCCCTGAATTTCCTGGCCTTGAACCTGGCCAACGAAGTCTCGGCCGGCAAACGCGGGCCGGGAGACGCCGGGGATTTCTACGTCAAGACGGCCCGCCTCGCGGCCGCCGGGAAGTCCTCCCCCTACCTGGAGAAGCTGATGTTCGATCCGTACCGGCCCCTGCCGGACCTTCCCTGGGACCGGGAGATCGGCTATTAGCGCGCGTCAGCGCTCCCGGCGCCAGTCGACCCGCACGAAGTAGGCGCCCTTGTCGAACTTCAGGTCGAGCTCGCCCTTGCAGGCGCGGACCAGGGCGCGCCCGATGCGCCCCGGCAGGTGGATGTCCGTCGTCTTGATGACGATCCCGTCCCGCTTCTCCTCGACGGCCATGATCCGGTGCATCGGA